>JAGBWO010000113.1 GCA_017629765.1 Opitutales bacterium
ATTATTAGATAAATGTTATCGCACAAAGAATTTTATTCTAACGTTTGCAATAATACATCAAAAAGTTGATTACTTTTTAGGTGTATTTTCGGAAATTTATTTAGGTTAGAATTAAAAATTTTACGATGCAAATTACGAGCCAAATAAAGTTATCAAGTTTCCGCAAAACCTCTGCACAAAAGATTACATGTCTAATTATTTTATACATTTTGTCGGAAATGAAATTTTTGAGTTGCATCAAGAGACCTCAAAAGGCATCAAAAGTAGGCAAGAAATCCGACATTTTATGGCTACAAAATTAGACAAAAACATGGTCATTTTACGCAAGTATATACCCACAAGCAACTTATTATAAATACACGATTAGACATAATATATATTGTGCGACAAATATAAATTGTTAAATATTTGGAAATCAATATGTTATTTTGCAAATTAGTATAGTCTAAAAAATGGTTTGTTTTCCAATATTGATGGCGGTTTTGTCAAAATTATTCCCTATATCCAACTTAAACTCATATCTTATCGGCGCGTGGCGCAGTATTCCCCTTTGAAATTAAAAAATAAAATTTAAGAATTGTAAGACGATTGATATATTGCAAGAATTTAAAATTATGAAAAACTTAAACAGATTTTTAAATGTCTTCTTTAAAAATACTCCCGCAAGTCCGGATGCGCAATCGGCGGCGATTTCGATTTTTAGAATTTTTACGGGAGTTATGATGCTGCCTTACGGATGGTCGAAAATCCAAAATTACAGCGAACTTTCCGTAAATTTTTTCAATGACCCGATTGGCATTGGCATGTTGCCTTCGCTTTGGCTTACGATTTTTGCCCAGCTTGGATGCGCGGCAATGTTGATTTTGGGCTTGCAGACAAGGTTTGCGGCTTTTGTTCTTTTTATAAATATGGCGGTCGCCACAAAATTCCATTTTTTCGATCCTTTTTTTGTGAAAGCCTTGCCGATACTGTTTTTGGGGATGTATGCGTTTTTGATGGTTTCCGGCGGCGGAAAATTTTCGCTTGATAATCTTATTTTCAAAAATGCGAACACCGAAATTTCTCGGCGTTCAAACATGAACATTTTTTCGCGTTCGGTAAGAATTGCCGTTTGTTTCATTCTTTCTTGGATGGTTTTTTCAAACGCATTTTCGGGGATTGCAAGCTTTATTATTTTGGCTGCGGTTTTCCTGCTTTTTACAAGCGCAATTTACGGATATTGCCCCTTGATTAATACCATAAAAAAGAATTAAAGGCGCAAAAAAAAGCTTCGGGGAAATCCGAAGCTTTTTTGATTTTAAGCAAGCCATTTTTTTCGTTTGCTATTCTTCCGTTCGGTTTGCAAACGCCTTCATCGAGCTTTCAAAAAGCCCCCCTATTCTTGCGCGCGCAAGCCAAATTTGCTCGTATTGAGAGCGCATTGCCTTGAGCGTTTTGCGCAAATTGAGGCTTTGAATTTTCGCGTCGTCGCTTGCCCTTGCGACCGTCCATTTTATAAGATCCGCCGCGAGCGCAAGCTCTCCTTTGCAAACTTCGGCGTCGGGGCTGTGCGGCTCCGCCTTTGAAAGAAATTCTATCGCCCTGTTTGCGCCTTCGAACATCGCCTTGAAATGTTCTTCCGCCCCCTGCCCTTTTAATTCTTCTATTTTTTTGGAGTTTGCGAAGAAAAGTTTGTTGTGCAGAGAATGCAGTTTTTTTGCCGGATCGCACCTTCCAAGTTCCGTGATAGCCTTTGACATATTCCCCGTCGGATCTTGGAATACAAACATATCGGCGGCTTTGCAGGCGTCGGATTCTTCAAATTCGTCGCCCCAAGCGGATTGAGCGAACGCCAAAACCGCAAGCCACATTGCGCACCACGCCTGATGGTTTCCGTTGTCGCCCCAGTTTGAAAGCATTGCGCCCAATGCCCCCCATTTTTTAGCGGAAGCGCAAACGTCTTTTACGTTTTGATAGGCGGCGTCAAGGCGTATTGCGAAGCTGTTCCACGTATTTGTTCCGCCGACTACGATGAAGTCCCGTTTTTGATCGTGCAGAATTTTCGCCTCTTCGTCAATGGGGCTGTCGGGATAATACCCCCATAGCAGGGCAACCAAGTCTTCCGGAAGTTCTTTTGCAAATTCAGGCTCCTCCAATATTACATCCGCCCAAATCTGAATTCTCTTGCCGTGATTTTTGGCAAGAAGCGCAAGCTCTTTCACATAGTTTACATAGACGCCGTATTTTCCGATTTTTTCGCATTCGCCTTTGGATCTGCCCATTCCCAATTCCCAAGGCTCGTCGCAACCCGCATTAAAGTTTTTTGACGAGAAGTTCGGCAGAAAATCGTCATAAAGAGAGCCTATGAAATCAAGGGACTCCTTTGATGGATAAAGAGTTGTGGGATACGGGCGTTCGTTGCCCATAGGGTCCAAAAACGGAGCTTCGCATTCGGCAAGATGCTGGTATTCGGGATAGCGCAGCCATCTGTCCATATGCCCAAGGCTGTTTAAATTCGGGACAAGCTCGATGTTTGCGCGGGCGCAAAGAGCGTCCAAAATTTTGTACTGCTGCGGAGTCATGGGAGTGCTGTCGCCCCAAACAAGCTCGTGGTTTTGAAAAGCGAAAGTATGCTCCGTGTAAAGCTCGAGCCTGTTAAATTTGAAAAGCGAAAGCAAATCCACAAGATAGGCAAGCGACTGCATTGTCGGGACTTTGCACCTGCTTATGTCGAGCATAAAACCGCGCACATTCAAAACGGGCGCGTCCGATATTTTAAGGCACTGCATGCCGTCTTTCGTTCCCTGCGCTATTACTTGGCGCAAGGTTTGAAAAGCCATTCTTGCGCCGGCTTCATCCGAAGCTTTCACGGTTATGCCGTCCTTTGAGACATCGAGTTCGTACGCCTCTTTGCAGGGCGCCGGATGCGTCAAATCAAGCTTTACTTTTGCGCCCTGCGGAAGCCCCGCTTGGGAAAGAACCACGTCGCCCTGTTTTAAAGGCAAAAATTCCCCCTCGCGGATTTCCACTGATTTTGGTTTAGGAAACAGGAACATGGCGCTTAGAAAGTATGCACGAACAAGCCCGAGCGCAATTTTGGCTCAAACCAAGTGGATTTGGGAGGCATAATCTGCCCTGCGTCGGCAATTGCCATAAGCTGTTCTACGGTTGTGGGATACATTGAAAATGCCACTTTGAATTCGCCGCAATCTACAAGGCGTTCAAGTTCCTTTACGCCCTTTATGCCGCCCACAAAATCAATTCGTTCGTCTGTGCGGGGGTCTCCGATGCCAAGAAGCGGGGCAAGCACCCTGTTTTGAAGAAGCGACACATCCAAAGATTCCACCGCGTCCAAGCCTTCGGTTGAGCCGAAAGAAAGCGCGTACCACTTGCCGTCCAAATACATATTTACGTTTGTCGGCGACTTCGGCTCCTTTTCCGATGTTTCGGAAACGGCGCAAACTTTTTTGACTTCGGACAAGAATTCCCCGGGAGTTCTGCCCGCCAAATCTTTCACTACGCGGTTGTAGGGAAGAATTTTAAGCTGGCCTGCGGGGAAGCAAACCGACAAGAACCAGTTGTAGTCTTCGTCTCCCGAATGGCCGGGGTTTTCTTTTGCAAGATCGCGGGCGCAACGCGCGTTCGACGCGCTTCGGTGGTGCCCGTCGGCGACGTATGCGCACGGAATTTTGTCGAAAACTTGAACGATTTCATTCAAAAGCTTCGGGTCTGAAATCTTCCAAACGCTGTGGCGTATGCCGTCGTCTGCAACAAAATCAAACAAAGCGTCTTCGTCCTTTTTGTTTTCCACAATTTCGTCAAGCTTCGTGCCGTCTTTTACGGTAAGGAAAACGGGGCCTGTGTTGACGCGCAGGGTTTTGGTCAAATTATAGCGGTCGTCCTCCTTCGCTTTGCGGGTCTTTTCATGCTTTTTGATGACATCCGCGTCGTAATCTTGCGCGCTGAAAGTTGCGACGATGCCCGTTTGCGAATGTTCCCCCATCTGCTGGCGGTAAAGATACATCGCGGGGGCGTCTTCCCTTTCCAAATAGCCGTTCTTTACAAGCTTTTCAAAATTTTCCTTCGCGTGGTCGTAGACTTCCTGCGTGTAAGGGTCGATATTCGGGTCGAGTTCTAGCTCGCTGCGGACAACACGCATAAAGCTTAGAGGCTTGCCTTCGGCTTCGCTGCACGCCTGCTTGAAATTTACAACGTCGTACGGAAGGCTTGCAATGTCTTTTGCAAAGCCTTTTTTGGGTCTTAATCCTTTGAATGCTTTTATTTTCATATATATTTTTATTTAAAATTCGTCGTCTGACCTTGAAAGATTTACCTTCTTTAAGAAATAGTATGTGCCGTATGCCAAAAGAACGAGAAGAAGCGTCATTGCGCTGTACGTATGCCCCCACCACACGCCCTGCGTCATCATTGTAAACTCGCTCATTCCGCCAAGCCCGACGATTACGTTTAACGGCAGAAAAATGATGTTTATGACCGCGAGCTGCTTCATAAGCACCGAAAGATTGTTGCTTACGATGGAGCCTCTCGCATCGCTCATTCCGACAAGAATGTTCGTGTATATTTCGGTCATTCGCACGCATTGGTTGTTTTCTACTATAATATCTTCAAGCAGTTCGCTTTCCGATTCCGAAAATCCTATTCTTTCCGTGTCCCTGACAAGCTTTGCAAGAAGAACTTTGTTTGCCGTCGTAGCGCTTTCATAGTAGGTCAAGCTTTTGGACAGAACGAACATTTCAGTCAAATGGTGGTTTGACACCGAAAATTCTATGTCTTTTTCTATTCTTGCCGAAATCAAGCGTATTATTTTCAGGTGCTCCAAAAAATGGTTTGTCGCATGGTGCAAAATCCGCAAAATCACGCCCTTTAAAGAGCGCGCCCTGATTGTCCCCCTGCCGTACTCAAAAAGCGGATTTTCTTCGGGCTGGACGATTACCATTTTATCGTCAAAAAGGAATATTCCGACAGATGTCACCCCGAATCCGAGCAAGTCTTCCGCCGAATAGTTGCGCGGCTGCTTTAAAATTATTGCGATGTGGTTGTCTTCAAATTCAACGCGCGAAATCTCGTCGGGGTCGAGAGCGGAATTTAGCGAGTGCGGGTCTATTTGGCAAGTGTCCACAAGATGCCGCTTCTCCTCGTCCGACGGGGATATGTAGGAGAATATTGCGCCCTGCGGCGATTCTATTATTTTGCCGTCGACAATATCAAATGTTTTAAGCATGCCTTACCCTTTCTTTTCGGCAAACGGCGCCCTGCCCTTGCGTTCCAATAAAAAACATCCCGATTCGAGATTTCCAAATCGAGTTTCAAAAAAATGTCGGGAATTTTTGGCGACTTGTCAAGAAGTAATCAATTCGGCGCAAATTTATAGGCCCGCCAGAAAAAAAAGATTGAATGTTTTTATAAAAAAATGCAAAGTTTGACACTTTAAAAGCTACATTTATTATCAAAGTAAAAATAACAGCACTATGTCTAACCTAACAAAAACCCTGTCGTCGTCACTAATAAAAAAATTCGTGATGGCAATTACCGGTTTTGCGTTGGCGTCGTTTTTACTCATCCATATGCTTGGCAATCTGCAAGTATTGGAAGGCGGCCCCCACGCAATTAACGCTTATGCAAACTTCTTGCAGACTCTTCCCTGGGAAATCCTCTGGGGCTTCCGACTCGGGCTCGGTTTGTGCCTTGTAATACACTTTGCAATGGCATATCTGCTCGTAATGGAAAACAAGAAAGCGCGTCCGCAAACTTATTCGGTAAAGCAGTCGGTTGTTTCGTCCGCGGCGGCAAAGACAATGATTTATACAGGTACAGTAATATTGCTGTTTGCCGTAGTCCACATTCTGCACTACACCGTTCTTTGCCTGAATCCTGAATTCAAGTCCCTCGACTGGGTTTGCGGTTCCGGAATGTACGAAGGCAAGACTCTGCACGACGTTTACGCAATGGTGATTTTGGGCTTTAACAATGTCTGGGTAAGCTTGGGCTATATCGTTGCCATGTTCGCGATAGGCTTCCACTTGGTGCACGCCGTATCCTCAATGTTCCAATCGGTCGGTTTGAGAAACGAACAGGTAAGATACAAGCTAAACGCAGTCGCCTTGATTTATGCGATTGTGATTTTTGGCGGTTTTTCAATCGCCCCCGTTTCGGTTTTGATTTCAAAATTCACGCCCTGCCAAATTTTGCCCGTAAAGGAAGTTGTAAAGCAATACGTAGAGCTTGCCCCGAAGGCGGATGGCAAGGCAATCTTTATCGACTACAAGTTCCTTGAATGCTCATCTTGCGACAAGGCCAACCCTGCAAAATAAGAAAGATTTAATATGAGTTTTAATTTGGATTCAAAAATTCCCGAAGGGAAAATTTCGGAAAAGTGGGATAATTACAAATTCCACGCCAAGCTCGTAAACCCCGCAAACCGCAGAAAGTACCATGTAATCGTGGTCGGTTCCGGCTTGGCGGGAGCAAGCGCGGCGGCGACATTGGCGGAGCAAGGCTATAACGTATCCTGCTTCTGCTACCAAGACTCCCCCCGCAGGGCCCACTCAATCGCAGCCCAGGGCGGCATTAACGCCGCAAAGAATTACCAGAACGACGGCGACTCTATTTACCGCCTCTTCTATGACACCGTAAAGGGAGGCGACTTCCGCTCGCGCGAAGCCAATGTTTACCGCTTGGCGCAAGTGTCGAACAACATCATCGACCAGTGTGTGGCGCAAGGCGTTCCGTTTGCCCGCGAATACGGCGGACTTCTCGCAAACCGCTCTTTCGGCGGCGCGCAGGTCAGCCGCACATTCTATGCCCGCGGACAGACCGGACAGCAGCTCCTCTTGGGCGCGTACTCGGCATTGGTTCGCCAAATCGGCCTTGGCAAAGTTAAGATGTACACGCGCCAGGAAATGATGGAGCTTGTGCTTGTTGACGGACACGCAAAAGGTATTGTTTGCCGCAACTTGGTAACAGGCGAAATCAAGTCTTTCTCCGCCGATGCAGTTTTGCTTTGCACAGGCGGCTACGGCAACGTCTTCTACCTTTCAACAAACGCGCAGGGTTGCTCGGTTTCGGCTGCGTTTAACTGCTACAGAAAAGGCGCGGGCTTTGCAAACCCCTGCTTTACGCAAATCCACCCGACTTGCATTCCGGTTCACGGCGAACAGCAGAGCAAGCTCACTTTGATGAGCGAATCTTTGAGAAACGACGGCAGAATTTGGGTTCCTAAGTCAAAGGAAAACTGCGGCAAGAACCCCAACGACATCAAGGAGGAAGACAGAGACTACTACCTTGAAAGAAAATATCCGTCTTTCGGCAACCTCGCACCGCGCGACATTTCCTCGCGCGCCGCAAAAGAAGCCTGCGACGACGGCAGGGGCGTCGGCAATGTCGTCGGCGGAGAACGTCGCGGCGTTTATCTTGATTTCGCAACAGCAATCAAGCGCGACGGCAAAAAGGCTATCGAAGAAAGATACGGCAACCTCTTTGAAATGTACGAACGCATCACGGGCGAAAACGCATACGAACGCCCGATGCGCATCTATCCCGCATCCCACTACACAATGGGCGGTCTTTGGGTTGACTACGAACTCCAAAGCACGATTCCGGGCCTCTTCGTCTTGGGCGAAGCAAACTTCTCCGACCACGGCGCAAACCGCTTGGGCGCATCCGCACTCATGCAGGGGCTTTCCGACGGCTATTTCGTAATCCCCTACACTCTCCCGAATTACCTCGCCCGCACGGGGGCAGGCAAGCCTTCAATCGACGGCGAAGCATTCAAGGAGGCGGAAAAGTCGGTAAAAGACAGAATTGAAAAATTCCTCACTAAGGGCGGCTCGAAAAGCCCGCGCCACTACCATCAGGAACTTGGAAAGATTATGTGGGAATACTGCGGCATGGGCAGAAACGAAGAGGGCCTTAAAAAGGCGCTGGAGTTGATACCGCAAATCCGCGAAGACTTCTGGAAGGGCGTAAAGGTAGTCGGAGACGCAGACTGCATGAACACCGAGCTTGAACGCGCAATCCGCACGGCGGACTTTATGGAATTTGCCGAAGTCCTCTGCCTCGACGCCCTCGAACGCAGGGAAAGCTGCGGCGCGCATTTCCGCGAAGAGTACCAGTACACCGAAGGCGACCAGAAGGGCGAAGCAAAGCGCGACGACGCGAACTTCTCGCACGCGGCCGTTTGGGAATACACGGGCTTTGGCAACAAGCCTGTCCGCCATCAGGAAGAAATCCTGCATGAAGAAGTCAAACCCGTTGTAAGATCGTACAAATAATAGATAGGAATTTATCAGCCATGAAAATAAATTTGAAAGTTTGGAGACAAAAAAACGCCGAATCCAAAGGCCGTTTTGAAAATTACGTTGTTGACGACATCCACGAAGACACGTCGTTTTTGGAAATGTTCGACATTCTCAATGAACGCCTCGTGGCGGAAGGCAAAGAAGCCATTGTGTTCGACCACGACTGCCGCGAAGGCATCTGCGGCATGTGCTCTATGACCATTAACGGCATTCCGCACGGCCCCGAACGCAAGACAACTGTTTGCCAGTTGCATATGCGCAAATTCAAGGATGGCGACACCATTGTCGTTGAGCCTTGGAGGGCGGGCCCCTTCCCCGTCAAGCAAGACTTGGTTGTGTCGCGCGATGCGTTTGAGCAAATTCAGCAGGCGGGCGGATTTATTTCTATCCGCACGGGCGCTCCGCAAGACGCCAATGCAATTCCCATTTCAAAGGAAATTTCCGACAAGTCCATGGACGCCGCGCAGTGCATCGGTTGCGGAGCATGCGTTGCCGCGTGCCCTAACGCCGCCGCAATGCTATTTACGTCGGCGAAAGTTTCGCACCTCAACTATTTGCCGCAAGGCGCGCCCGAAAAGGACAGGCGCGTAATCGCAATGGTTGAGAAAATGAACGAGTTGGGATTCGGCAACTGCACAAACTACGGCGAATGCCAAGGCGTATGCCCAAAGGGCATCACTTTGGATATGATTGCGAAAATGAACCGCGACTACGCCGTTGCAAAGGCAAAACAGGCCGTGGGCGCGCTTTAAGCCGTTCCTTGCAAAATAATTCCAAACAAAAAAGCGGAGCAAATGCCCCGCTTTTTTTGCGTTATGTTTCAAGGATTGGCTCAATTTGAAATTTAATCATCATACTGTAAAAACTTTACATCTCCCTTTCCCGTAAAAACGCCTTCTAATATTATGTTTTTGCAAGAAAGCGATTTAATGTCAAATTTGCGATAATATTCATTAAAGCCAATTACAAAGAAGGCAAAAGGTTCGTTTAGAGAGAAAACATCAGGTTTTTTCCCTCCACCGAAAATGCTTGTATATAAATTTGTTGCACTTGCAACTACACCATTTCTATCAAAACGTATCTTGTTTTGTGAATTTGTTTGCACAAAGTTTTTTAGCCCCAAAACGAGTTCCGCATTGAGAGAAAATATATCCTTTACCCCTAACTTTGAGATGGCCTCTATACTGTCATTTTCTTTTGTGAAAATTTCAAAAGCAGGCATTTCAATGCGCAACTTTTTTCTTGTTGCCTTGTGGAAGAATTCGTCAAATTCTCCTTCGGTTAAGTCTCTGAAAGAATAACCGTTTTTTGGCTTTGCAAAAAGCACACCGCCTGAATCAAAAAAATTGTCGAATACAAATATAAACTTTTCGTTTTCGAAGTAAAAAGAATGAATATCTTTATACAAAAATTCCACATTCAATGCATCGCTTGCCGAACGATAAAACATCATTTTTTTGCTTCTATCATAAACTCTCTCCCAAAAACATTTTAAATATAAATTGCTAAACAGGAGCAAATCGAGTTTTTCAGTAGGAAGATTTATGTCGATTTTCTCGCCCATGCCAAGCGTATGTTTTTCAATGAGATTATTTATTTGTTCTGTTGGGTTTTCAGACAAATTTTCTACATGATTGATTTTACTAAAAACCGAATCAATAATATCGAGGTCTTTCATCTTTTTAAAAAAGTCTTCAGAGGCAAAAATCGCAACTCTCTTATCTATGAAATTTATTCTACTACCATGATCTTTTATGATAATTTGAGAGGGATTGTATTCGAAAAACTCATAGGAATTAAAAAGGGCTTCCAATTCTTTCAGAGCTTTGCCACTTGCAAATTTGGAAAGAATTTCAAGATGGTCGGAAAATAAAAGCGGTGAAACTAAAAAACTATCGCCGTTTGAAACTTCGAGCATTTTGTCAAAATACGCAAAATTAAACGACTTTTTCCCTGATGCAAATGCGGTAAATATATAAATAAATATCCAAAATATCAAAAACTTTTTCATTTCTTCTAAATTTTACATTCAGATAAATGAATAACAAGATTAAAATGATGGAACAATTTTACAGATTTCTTTCGGAAGAGATTTTGTAGTTTTTCATAATCCTCGGAATGGAATCTTTCAGATTTTTTATGTCGACGATGATTTTTATTCCGTTATGGCTTTCCATTATAAAAAAGCCCTCTTTTTGCGAATCGTACATATTGGCGAGCTCTTTTAAATTTTTGACTTTTTTGCCGTTTACGGTTTTTAAAATCAAGTTTCCTATGCCCTTGTATCCTTCGGTCGAAACGTCGCCAAGTGTTTGCGCAAGGACTATTGTTTCTTCGTCGGCGTCGGAGTTTGTCTTAGAGAAAAGAACCGACATTTCGTCCGGCACCCTTCTATATTCGTCCAAAAGGCTGAGGGAAAGTTTCGTGAACACAAAACCGCCCACAAGCAGATATTCGGGAGACTTGTTGTAGTAATGCGGCGCAATTTTATGCATCACAGATTTTAGCTCGACATTGGCTTCAATTTCCCTGCCGTCCCTTAGCAGGCGCAAATTCACGGTGTCTCCAAGGCGTTTGCGGTCGGTTATGACGCCGAAGGAAACGTTTTCCCCGCTTTCGGCAACTACATTTCCGTTGTTTAAAATTTTAAACCCGTCAACCGACAAAATCACGTCGCCCTCTTTAAGGCTTGAATCGGCGTTCGCGAAAGTTTCGGCAATCATAACCCCGCTGTGATGTTTTTCCATCTTCAAAAATTTTCTGGCATCTGCCGACTGCAATGTTTGGTATGCTATGCACAAACTGCCAAACCCTTTTATTTCTCCGGATTTTACTTCGCTTAAAAAGTGTTTTATGATGTCGGTATGAATCATGTATCCCAGCCCCTCCCCCTCTTTGAATACCTGGAATGCAATCCCTACTATTTTGTTTTTAAAGAGAATGGGGCCTCCGCTGTTCCCCGGATTTATAGCGGCGTCAAGTTGGACTGCGATATGGTTCATGTACGGATATTGGGCGTATTGCATTGACTAGATTCTTGAAACAATCCCCTGCGTCACCGAAATGCCGTCTCCGCCCATGGGATAGCCCACTACAAAAACCTGCGTCTGCGCGGGAGGAGTTTTGCCTATTTCAAACGGAGTAATTCCGTCGAAAAAAGACTTATCTTCGACTTCAAGCAAAGCGAGGTCGCACTGGTGGTTTACGGCTTTTACTTTTGCGGGGACCGGAATTCCGTTTTGGTCGCGCTCAACCGAAATATAAGTGGCGTTGGCGATATTGTGGGAATTAGTCAATATATAATTGCCCTCAATCACGACGCCGCTTCCGCTGCCGCCTGACTGCCCTCTCATGCGCCAGGGAGAAAAGAAGTCGGGCGAACATGATATGGTTGTGATTTTAACAACGCCGCTTAATTGGTTTGAATTTTGCG
>JAGBWO010000114.1 GCA_017629765.1 Opitutales bacterium
AAAGTGGGGCTTGGCATCGACTTTGCGGACAGGGCGAGTGTTGTCGGAATTGAAGACAGCGGCGCGGGCATTTGCTCGGTTCGTCTTGCGGGATTTGCCGCAATGGGGCTTGCAGACGGCAACATAATAAAAAGCGGCACAAAGGCTTTGTGCTATAAATACTTTGAAAACTTCGCCGAGATGGGCGGGTTTTTGATGTAAGGGCGGAAAATCAAAATCTTTATGCGGCGGAATTTTATTTCGCCGCATTTTTTTTGGGGACAGTATGCTGTTTCGATTTTATGGCAAAATTTTTTCGGCGGTTTAAGGCGCAATCTGCGATGCGCATAAATGTCATTCGTTTGCCGGTCGTTTTTTTTAATTTTAAAAGTTTCTTGACGAAATTATTATATGTGAATAAAACAATGGCATTGTTTTAAGCGATTTTTTTTATTTCAATACAACAGCATTAAGGAGAAAATTATGGAATTCAAAGGTTCAAAAACGGAAGCGAACTTGTGGGAAGCCTTTGCGGGCGAATCAAAGGCGCGCAACAAATACACTTTTTACGCCTCAAAGGCGAAAAAAGATGGCTACAACCAGATAGCGGATCTCTTTGAAGAAACCGCAAACAACGAAAAAGAACACGCTAAGATTTGGTTCAAACTCTTGCAGGAAGGCGGACAAATCGGAGACACTCTTTCCAATTTGAAGGACGCCGCGGCAGGCGAAAATTACGAATGGACCGACATGTATGCGGGGTTTGCAAAGACCGCCGAAGAGGAAGGCTTTATGAAGATTGCCGCCCTTTTCAAGATGGTCGCAAAAATCGAAAAAGAGCATGAAGAAAGGTATTTGAAGCTTGCCGACAATATCAACAAGGGCATTGTGTTTGAGCGCGACGGGGAAGTCGTTTGGCATTGCCAAAATTGCGGGCATTTGCATGTCGGCAAAAAAGCTCCGGCAATATGCCCGGTATGCACTCATCCGCAGGCTTATTTTGAAATACGCGCCGAAAATTATTGATAACTAAAAAATTTATCGAAAAACCGCAGCTGTCGGCATTGGTAATGCGCTTCGGCTGCGGTTTTTTTATTGAATTTTTAATATGGTGTTTTAGATTAAAAAAATGGCTCGGCTTATTCCACCTGTTTACATAGACAACCATTCGTCGGGAGAGGAAAAACTTTTCAGGGCTTTTGAGCATGACGAGTTTTCAAGAGACTGGATTGTTTTGCATTCCTTTGATCTTCCAAAGCATTCGACTCAGGGGGAAGGGGAAGTCGATTTTGTGATTCTTGTAAAAGGGTGCGGAGTTTTTTGCATGGAAGTCAAGGCCTCCTCCAAAATTTCAAGGAAGGGCGGCGTTTGGCGTTATGGAAGCGGAAATTACAGGGACGCCAGAGGCCCTTTCAAGCAGGTTAAGGACAACGCGTTTTCGCTTATGCGGCGCATAAAGGGCGAATGCGCGGAACTTAGGAATGTGCCGTTTTTCCCGATTGTGGCGTTTACGAATTGCAGGTTCAGAAATTTGAAAATCGGGGGCGCCAAGGAGTGGGACGACGACGATTTTATTGACGCTTCCGATTTGGAGGGCAAGAGCTTCACGCGGATGTTAAGGGATATTTTTGAAAGGCAGGCTAAGCGGCACGGCTTGGTCATCGGCGATTTTGTCGGGGAAAAATTCGACTTGATGCTCGAGCTATTGCGTCCCGATTTCGACGCAATGCTCTCTCCGCGCGAGAGGATGTCGGAAGTCGAAGTCCAGTCGAGAAAATACACCAAGGAGCAGTTCAAAATTTTGGACAGCGTAATTGCAAACGACCGCATAGTGGTTGACGGGCTGGCGGGAACGGGAAAAACCGTTATGGCTGTCGAATACGCGAGGAGGGTTTCTAAAAATTCTTCGGTTGTTTTTGTGACGCCCGTAAATTCTCTCGGCAAATATTTAAAAGACGAAACGAAGCTCGAATATCCGCGCCATTTTGTCGGCTCTTCGGATAAGTTTTTGCGGAAATACGATGAGATAAAGTCGTTTCATCCCGACGGCGTTGATTTTCTTGTTTTGGACGAGGCGCAGGATTTTTTGGACAGGGATATTTTCGAGAAATTCAATTCTATTTTGAAAGGCGGAATATTAAACGGGAAATGGATTATGTTCGGAGACTATTTCTCCAAGCCTTACGATTCCGGCTGGCGCAAAAAATTTGACGATTTCAAGGAAAAGTTCCGCCCCGTGGTTTGCAAGCTGTCCCACAACTGCCGCAACCCGAAATCCGTCGCAAAGCTTGTGGGCAATGTTGTCCGGTTTGAAAGCGGCTATGAAGACTATTTGAATTCCGGCCCCGACGACGGCTCGGATTTGAATATCTACCCATGCAAATCAAACGATGACGCTGCGGCGAAAATCGCGTCGGTGTTGGAATCTCTTTTAAGGGACGGAGCACCGCAAAACGCTATTGCAGTCCTTTCAATGAAGCGCGGCATGCCGAGCCTTGAAAAACTTTTGAATTCGCGCATTTGGGGAGGCAGATTTTCAAGAAATGAAGAGGACCAAAAAATCACATGCTCTTATGTGGACGATTTCAAGGGCTTGGAGCAGGATTTTGTTTTGCTTGTTGATGTCGGCGAAGTTTCGACTTCGGAGGCGAAAAGGCTTTTTTATGTCGGGGCTACGCGCGCAAAGGCGGAATTGTTCATTTTTGCGAATCCTCAAACCGCCGACTTTTTGGCAGAAAAAAGGCAATAAAAAACGCGCTTTTTTAAGCGCGTTTTTTAGTTTCTGATATATTTTAGTTTTTGCGGAGGAAGTCAATGCACTGTTTGACCTGTTCCAAATTGTCGTTCCAATCCGCTTCGTATTCGATTACAAACCAGCCGTCGTATTTTTGCTTGTCGAGTTCTTTTAGCATTTTTACGCAGTCAAGCTCTCCCGTGCCGAACGGAACGCAGAGGTTTTGCGGGTTGCCGAATTCTTTTTGGTCTTTGAAGTGGATTGTCTTCATCTTGCCTTTAAGGGCTTTCAGACCCTTTATCGGGTCGAGCTTGCAGCGCGACCAGTGGCCTACGTCCGCGCCGGAGAACACATGCTTGTATTTGCCTTCGTTAAGAAGAAGCTTCACCACTTCCGGATGCCAGTATTGGTTGCTTGAGCCTTTTTCATGGTTGTGTATGCAAAGTTCAACGTCGGTGTTGCCGAGCTTTTCGGAGAGCGCTTCAAAAGTGTCCCATGCGCGGACGGGATATTCTGTAACTATGCGCTGGATGCCGAATTCCTTGCAGAATTCCATGGTTTTTTTGAATTCGTTTTCGTTGTTCGGAGCTCCTGTGCAGCCGATTGAAACGATTTTCAAATTGGCGTCTTTGAGCCATCCTTTCAAAACGTCTATGTCTTCTTTTGCCATTCTTTCATTGAAAGTGATGGCTTTCCCTTTTGCGTCGACCTTGCTTTTGTCTTTGTAAAGGCGCTGGCCGGGATAGACTTCCAAGCCGTCGATTTTAAGGCCTTTGAGCTTTTCGATGGTTTCTTCAAGCGAGAAACGGTTGAATGTGTATGTCTGCACTGCCACTTTGCGCGGTTTTGCCTGCAAGGTTGCCGTGAATGTTAAAAGCGACAGAATAATCGCCCCCGTAAGTAATATTTTTTTCATCATAATGACCTTTATTTTTAAAAATTTTTATTATTATGGCAAGATTTTTTTTGCATTTGGGTTTGCTTATAAATTTGCTTGCGATTTTCAGCCGATCGGGCAAAATCAAAAAAAATATTCACACTGCGGCGGTGTGTCCGCAGAAAGTCTTTAACTAAAAGGATTAAAGAAAAAATTTTATGCAGGAAAAAATAAATGAAATTTTGAGCCGTTTCAAGGCGGCTTTGCCAAAGGCGCAAACCGCTTCGGAAGTGGCGTCGGTTTCGGCGGCTTTTGTAGGCCCCAACGGCGAGCTTACCGCTCTCATGAAAATAATTCCGACTTTGGACGTGAAGGAGCGCCCCGTTGTCGGCAAGCTCATAAATGTCGCGAAAAAGACAATCGAACCTATGGTTGCCGAAGCTTATGCGAGGATTGAAAGGGAGAAGATGGCGAAGAACTTGGGCGCGAAAGTCGATGTTTCCCTGCCCGCGCCCGATTTTCCGAAAGGCACGCTGCATCCGCTTACGCAGACAATCCGCAAGGTTTGCGGCATATTCCGCAAAATAGGCTTTACTGTCGCCGAAGCCACCGATTTGGAAACCGAATGGTACTGCTTCGACGCGCTCAACACTCCCGCCGACCATCCCGCCCGCGACGCGCAGGATACTTTGTTTATGCCCAAAGACGCGCAGGTGGCAAATGTCAAAAAGCATTCCGACGAGCTTTATCTCTTGCGCAGCCACACTTCGAGCGTGCAAATACGCGCAATGCTCAAAGAGGGTGCGCCGATACGCATTATCGCTCCCGGCAGGGCGTTCCGCCGCGACACGGTTGACGCCACGCACTCGGCAAATTTCCACCAGATTGAATGTCTTTACATCGACAAGGGCGTGCAGCTTACCGATTTGAAGGCGGTTTTGGACTATATGTTCAAGGAGCTTTTCGGCTCAAAGGCGAAAACCCGCCTCCGCCCGAGCTTCTTCCCCTTCACGGAGCCGAGTTTTGAAGTCGATTTCATGAGCCCCGACATGGGTAGGCTTAGCAACCGCTGGATTGAAATCATGGGCTGCGGAATGGTTGACCCCAACGTGCTTGAAAACGTGGGCATAGATTCCGAAGTTTACAGCGGATACGCGTTCGGATTGGGCGTCGAAAGAGTGGCGATGCTTATTCATTCTATTGACGACATCAGGCATTTTTACGCGAACGACCTTCGTTTTTTGCGCCAATTTTCATAAGGAGATTTTTTAGATGAAAGCAAGTTTGAAATTGTTGAACAAGTATGTGGATTTAAGCGGAATTTCCGCCGATGAAATCGCGGAGGCTTTGCCGATGCTCGGCTTGGAAGTCGAAAGCGTCGAAACGCTCGGCTTGAAGCCGCTTAAAAACGTCGTTGTCGGCGAGATTTTGGAGAGGGTTCCGCATCCTGACAGCGACCACTTGGGTATCTGCCAAGTTAAGGTTGAAAAAGATTCCGACCCGATTCAGATTGTCTGCGGGGCAAGCAATTACAAGGTGGGCGACAGGGTTCCTGTCGCCTTGGAAGGCGCGGAATTGCCCACTCCCGACGGTTCGATTTTTAAAATCAAAAAATCCAAACTGCGCGGGGTGGAAAGCAACGGCATGATGTGTTCGGGACGCGAAATCGGCTTGGGAAGCGACCACAGCGGTCTTCTTATTTTGAATATGCGCCCTGAAATCGGCACTCCCATAAACGACGTTTTTACGGATTCGGACACTGTTTTTGAAATCGAGCTTACCGCAAACCGCGGCGACTGCGCGAGCATCATCGGCATTGCAAGGGAGCTTGCCGCAAAGTTCGGAAGAAAGCTTGTGAAGCCCGAGCTTAAAAGCCCCGCGAAATATTCCGAAAAGAGCCAAAGTTCCCTTTTAAAATCGGTTGAGCTTAAAACTCCGAATTGTCCGCTTTACACTGCCACATGCATAAGGGGCGTGAAGATTGCGGAAAGCCCCGAATGGCTTAAAAAGGATTTGGAAAGCGTGGGATTGCGCCCGATTAACAATGTTGTTGACGTCACAAATTACGTCTTGATGGAATACGGCCAGCCTTTGCACGCCTTTTCGGCGGAGCATGTGCGCGGCTCCGAAATAATTGTGCGCCAGGCTGAGGACGGCGAAAAAATCAAGACGCTCGACGGCAAAGAGCATATTTTGAACTCTTCAAACACCTTGATTTGCGACGCGGAAGGAGCGGTTGCGATTGCGGGCGTTATGGGCGGGGAAAACTCCGAAGTGCATTCCGGCCCTGTCGACATAATTTTGGAGTCCGCATACTTTAACCCCGGCAGCGTCCGCGCGACTTCCCGAAAGCTCGGCATCGCAACCGACGCGTCTTTCAGGTACGCGCGCGATGTCGATCCTCAGGGCGTTTTTGACGGCGCGCGCAGGGCGGTCGATTTGATATTGGAAACGGCGGGCGGCTTTCAAGACGGCGATACCGTTTTGGCGGGTTCTGCTCCGCGAAAAGAAAGGACAATTTCAATCGAAAGCTCCTATATCTTAAAGAAGCTCGGCTTTGAAATTGAAAATTCCGAAATAAAATCGGCGTTCGAACGCTTGGGATTTTTGGTGGATGAAAAGAGCGACGGCGTTTTTGACGTCGTTGTCGGCTCTTTCAGAAGCGAAGTCGACAGACCAATCGACCTTGTTGAAGAGCTTGTGCGCATTTTGGGTTCCGACAGAATTCCCGACTGCGGATTGAAGGCTTCGGGGCTTTTGCGCGAAGACGACGCAACTTTCAGGTACAACAGGGACGTCGCGGATTTCCTTTCGGGCTACGGCTTTAACGAATGCTCCCACTACACGCTTTCAGACGGCAAGATGTTGGAAAAGTATTTTGATTTTGCCGGAAGTTTGCGTTTGGACAACCCCTTGACTTCCGACCAAGACTCCCTTCGCCCGACTTTGCTTTTGGGGCTTTTGAAGGCGGCGGCTCTTAATTTCGACAATGGCAACGTCTTCGAGGGCTTGTTTGAAAACGGCAGGGTGTTCAGAATGGAGCGCGACGGCTTGAACGAAGTTTGCGCAACTGCCTTTGTCATACCTCAAAACTGCGGCGCGCGCAGCTGGAAAAGCCGCGAACAGGCCGACTTCTTCACTGCAAAGAAAGTGGCTTTGGACGTTTTGAAAACGCTGGGGGTCGACGCTTCGCGCCTGCAATTTAAGGCTTTTGAAAATTCATTGTGGGAAAGCGGATATTGCGCGGAATGCGGCATTGTCGGAAGAGAGGGATACGAAGTCCGCTTCGGCGCCGTAAATTTGGGGGTTCTCAAAGATTTCGGCATTGAAAAAATCATTTATGCGGGCGAAATCGTGTTTAAGCCCGAAGTTGCGGGGCGCAAAAAGGGCGTTGAAAAATTCAAGGCGTTTAGCGCGTTCCCCGCGTCTTCAAAAGACGTTTCGGTGCTTGTTGAAAAGACTGTTTCGGCGGGCGAGGTCGCGAATGAGATTTCAAAGATTGCGAAGGGAAAGCTTAAAAATTCCTTCGAGCTTGAAAGTGTAAAAGTTTTCGACGTTTACGAGGGCAAGGGTTTGCCCGAAAACTCTAAGAGCCTTGCGTTTGCGCTTTCCTTCCGCTCTTCTGACAGGACTTTGAAGGCGGACGAAGTAAACAAGGTGTTCGACGCGATTTGCGCGGACCTTTCCAAAAAGTATCAGGTTCGCGCGGGATAGCGCGGGTTTTTGCGGAATTTCAAAGGCGGAAAGATGGCGGAAGAAAACGAAGCAAACGACGGCGATATGCCTTTTTTGGATCATCTTGAAGAGTTGAGAAAGGTGATAATAAAGTCTGTAATCGCGCTTTTTGTAGCCTGCGCGGTTATAGGCGTATTCACCGTCCAATTCAACGAGATGCTTATGTATCCGTTTGAAAGGGCGCAGGAGATTTTCAAAAAGGAAGTTCCCTTGCCGCGCGTCGGCTCGGTGTTTTCCCCGTTTTTCGTAATGTTTGAAATTTCCATTTTCGGCGGAATATTTTTTGCGCTGCCTTTTATTTTATATTATATAGGGCAGTTCATAATTCCCGCATTGACCCAAAGGGAAAGAAAGGTGATTAAGCCCGTTTTGTGCGCATCTACTTTGCTGTTTACGGCGGGGGCGGCATTGGCTTTCTTTTTTATGCTGCCAATCGGAATATCGTTTAGCTTTAAGATTTCCGAGATGATGAAATGGGAAATTCTTTACGACATACAAAACTACTATTCTTTCATCGTGTGGGTTCCGCTTGCAACGGGGATCAGCTTTCAGCTTCCGCTTCTCATCATTCTCTTGATTTACATAGGGGTTTTGACGCCCGAATTCTTGCGCAAAAACAGGCGCGTCATTTTTGTCGTGATATTGATATTTTCGGCAATCGTAACTCCTCCCGACCCTCTTACCCTCATGCTTTTGACAATTCCGCTTTATATGCTTTACGAGGCTGCCGTTTTTATCGGAACACGGTTGCTTTCGGGGAAAATCCAAAAGGAGAAAGCCGAGGAAGAGGCCCAAAAAAAGTCCGACGACGAATATTACCGCAAGTATGTCGAAGAGCAGGCAAAGCTTGAAGACGACTATTACAAATATTCAACGGGCGGCGAAAGCTATCCGCAAGGCGGAGGAGGGGAAAATCCTGAAAACTCTTCGGAAAGCGGCTCCCAAAGCGAAGAAGATGAATTCGACTACGAAAAATATTACGCCTATTCAATGAGCGAAATCAACAAAATGGGCGAGCTTGAAAGCTCCGCGAAAGCCGAAGAAAAACCGCAGGATGATTCGGAAATTAAAAAAGAAGGCGAAACTTCCGATGGAGATTTAAATCCGCCCTCCGATTCTTCCGAAAATCCCGACGGGGAAAAATCAGATAAATGACGTTAGTTTTCCGCAAAATATCGAGCCTTGCCTGCATTGCGCTTGCAGTGCTGCTTGTTTCCTGCGGCAAGGCCCCGAAAGTTGAGCGCGGAAGTTTTCCGCTGCCGCAGGGCGTCCAGATAAGCGATTGCAAAGTCGGAAAATACGGCGGAATTTTTGTTTTGTCGGGCTCGCAGGAGCCTATGACATTCAACGATTTGGTAAATACCGAAGCCTCGACAAGCACAATAATGTCAATGATGTTTTCGGGCTTGGTGACGGTTGATCCCTTTACGATGAAGCCCGCGCCCATGCTTGCCTCTTCGTGGGAAATTTCCTCCGACTCCAAACGCTATGTTTTTCATTTGCGCGAAGGAGCAAGGTTTTCGGACGGAGAGGAAATAACCGCAGACGACGTGGTTTTCACCTTTGACGCGATATTTGCAAAAAAGCTTGATGCTGACGGAAACCCGATTTTGGACAAGAACACGGGCAAGCCCATTTTGCGCTATCCGTCGCGCTATGCGGGGCAGTACACGATAGGCGGAGAACCGGTAAAATATAGGAAAATAGACAAATACACGGTGGAGTTTGAAACAAAAATCGTGTACGCGCCTTTTTTGACCGACATAGGGTTTGTATCGATTTTTCCGAAGCACAAACTGTTGAAGGCGTTTGAAAGCGGGGCTTTCCAGCAGGCGTGGAGCACCCAAACCGCAATAGAAACTCCGTCTGAAATTGTGTCGAGCGGGCCTTTCATGATTTATTCGTACCGCCCCGGCGAGCGTTTGGTTCTAACCGCAAATCCGCATTATTGGAAGGCCGACAAAGATAAAAAACGCCTGCCTTACATTGATTTTCTCATTTTCAAGTTTGTGGCCGACGCAAACACTTCGTCGATTTTGTTTGCCACCGGACAAAGCGACGCTTCCGCTCTGGACGCGGGCGACTACCCTTGGGTAAAGGGATTTGCCAAAACTTACGATTTCAGCATATTCGAGCGAGGTCCCGCATCTTCGATTTCGTTTATGTGGTTCAATCAAAACGGCGGCGAAAAAGGCGGCAAAAAGTTTGTGGCTCCGCACAAGTTGAAGTGGTTTCAAAACAAGGTGTTCCGTCAAGCCGTGATAACCGCGCTCGACCGCGAGGGGATTGTAAACGGCGTTTGGTTCGGCAGGGGAGTTGTATTAAATTCCATAATAAGCGGCGCGAACAAAAAATGGCACAATCCAAATGTCCGCAAATATTCCTACAATCCGCAGAAAGCGTTGAAAATGCTTTTTTCGCAAGGCTTTAAGCTGAACGCTTCGGGAGAGATGTTCGATTCTGAAAACAACAGGGTCGAATTTTCTCTTTTGGTTGCGGACGGCTCAAAAAACTCTACAACAATCGCAACCACTATTGTCGATAACTTAAAGACAATCGGCATAAAGGTCGATTTGGTTTTTCTGGATTTTGCGGCGATAGTTTCAAAGATTGACGACACTCTGGACTATGAGGCCGCGATGATGGGCTTTACGGGCGGGGGAGACCCTTCGGGCGGCAAGGCGATATACCGTTCGGACGGATTTTTGCACGTTTGGAACCCCCGCCAAAAAACTCCCGCAACAGATTGGGAAAGGGCTGTTGACGAGCTTGTCGATTCGCAGGAAACCACTTTGGACGAAAATTTGCGCTATTTGAAAGTGGCTAAGATGCAGGAGATTTTTTCGGAGGAACTGCCCCTGATTTTTCTGACCGCGCCTATGTCGTATTCGGGAATACAAAACAAGTGGGCTAATGTGAAAGTGCCGCCGCTTGACAGCATAATCTGGAACATCGATGAACTGTATTTGAAGGAGGGCGACGATGATTAAGTATATACTGAAAAGACTTTTTTCGCTCGTTCCGCTTTTGCTTGGCATAAGTATGCTTGTCTTCATTTTGATGTACATTGCCCCGGGCGATTTTTTGAGTCAGGCGCGCAATTCAAAAGACATATCTCCCGAGGTCGTGCGCCAGCAGGAAATGCAGCTTGGCCTTGACAAGCCGTGGTACATCCAGTACGGCAGATGGCTAAACAGCGTCTCTCCCGTAAAAACCTCCCTTCTTCTTCCCGAAGACGAAAAGCAAAAGCATTCTCCCGTTTACTTCGGAGCTCCCGATTTCGGATATTCGTGGAGCTATAAAATTCCTGTCTCAAAGCTTTTGGCTCAGAGGGCTTTTTCGACATTTGTGCTGTCGCTTATAACGGTTCTTATTACATATTTGATTGCAATTCCGCTCGGCGTTTTGGCTGCCGTAAACCGCGGCGGATTTTTTGACAGGATAAGCTCTTTTCTTGCCTACGCCTCTTTGAGCATTCCCTATTTCTTTCTCGCGCTCTTGGCTGTGTTGTTTGCCGCGGTTTCCGGTGTTTTCCCGACGGGCGGGCAGACTTCCATAATGTACGACTTCTTGCCGCCCCTTTCAAAATTTGCCGATTACGCAAAGCATTTGGTCTTGCCTGTGTTCGTGCTTTCAATCGGCGGAATTGCATCGGTCATGAGGGTGATGAGGGGCAATTTTTTGGAGTATATGTCAAGCGAATTTGCGACGACTGCGAGGGCGAAGGGTCTGGGAGAGGGCGCCGTGATGTTCAAGCACGTTTTGCGAAACGCCATAAACCCGATAATAACGTCTTTCGGCTTTGCCTTTTCAGGTTTGCTTTCCGGCGCGCTTTTGGTTGAAAACGTGATGAATTATCCGGGGCTTGGGCAGCTTGTTTACACTGCCATAGTGCGCCAAGACCAGTATGTGGTTATGGCGGGGGTTGTGATAGGCTGCGTGATCCTCGTTGCGGGGCAGCTTTTGGCTGACATTCTTCTTGCGTTTGCGGACCCCAGAATCCGCTTGGAAAACGAGAAGGTTCCGCACAAGCTGCTTGCCGCAATCGCTCTGGTTGCATTGCTTTTGGTTGCCGCTCTAAGCTGGCTTGC
This sequence comes from Opitutales bacterium, assembly GCA_017629765.1. Lineage (GTDB taxonomy): Bacteria > Verrucomicrobiota > Verrucomicrobiia > Opitutales > Intestinicryptomonadaceae > Intestinicryptomonas. The sequence goes on from JAGBWO010000114.1 coordinate 11,417, forward strand.
GGAAGTTCATCCCGAGATATTTTCTTGGGTGAAACTGTCCGCTGTTTGGGTCGGCAAGGTTTTGTTTGCGGGGCTTGTTTTGGTTTTGGTAGTCGCGCTTCTTTGGGCGGCAAAATATTTCTGCAAAAATTTCCTGCTTAAAATTTTGAAAGTTCCGCGGGGAGCGATTGCTTTTTCGGTTCTGTTATTGCTCTATTTCGGCGCGGTTTTTGCGGATTTTTTAGCTCCTTACGACGCGTCTTTGCCGCGCCTTTCAACTCCGTTTCACCCTCCTTCCAAAATATTTTTTAAGGACGGCAGGCTTTATGCGCAGATTTACGAAAATGTAGATCCGTCTTCGTCCAAATATATTGCCGTAGAGGGCGCGGGAATTCCGATAAAATTTTTTGCCGACAAGCCCGATTCAAAACTGCTCGGCTTCATTCCTATTTCAAAATGCCTCTTCGGCGCGGATAGCTCCGACGGCAATGCGAGAATTTATCTTTTAGGCTCGGACGCGACGGGGCGCGACGTTTTTTCAAGGCTCTTGTACGGCGCGCAAATTTCGCTTAGCATAGGCTTTATAGGAATTGCAATCACAATGGTGATAGGCTTTTTGGTCGGCGGGCTTTCGGGATACTTCGGAGGGGCGTTTGATTTTGTAAGCATGAGGTTTGTGGAATTTTTAATGTCGGTGCCGAGCTTGTATTTGCTGCTTGCAATGCGCTCGGCTTTGGCTCCGCACTTTTCAAGCTCGCAGATGTATGTGATGATTGTGATAATTTTGGCAGCCATCGGCTGGGCGGGATCGGCGAGGGTGATAAGGGGCATGTCGCTTTCGCTTTCAAAACGGCAGTTTGTGCAGGCGGCGCGGGCGATGGGCGAAAATCCGGTAAGGATAATATTAAAGCATTTTCTGCCGAATGTATTGGGTTTTCTGATTGTCAGCGCGACCCTTTCAATTCCCGCATACATTTTGGGCGAAGCCGCGCTTTCGTTTTTGGGACTCGGCATACAGGAGCCGTCCGCCTCGTGGGGTTTGATGCTTTCGCAGGCGCAGAACGACACCAAGATTTTGATGCTCGGCTTTTGGTGGATGCTTACCCCCGGCATTGCCATTTTTATTGCCGTTTTGGCTTTCAATGTCTTGGGCGATTTGTTGCTTAATATTGCCAATCCGAAGACTGTAAAGCGAAATTAGCGTAATTTGTCTTGCAAAAAGCGCATTGCTGCGAATAATTTTCGCATAATGGAAATAAGCGACTATATCCCCGTTTTGGTTCAAATAGTTTTGGCTCTTGCCGTGGGTTTCGGCATAATCGCCGCAAGCCATATTTTTGGGCAGCGTTCCAAGAAAAACGCCGTAAAAGACTCGGCTTACGAGTGCGGCATAAAGCCTTTGGCTAAGCCGCATCCGCGTTTCGGAGTGAAATTCTATGTTGTTGCGATGCTTTTTGTCGTGTTTGACATAGAGGCTGTTTTCATACTGCCCCTTGCTCTTGTTTACCGCGATTTCATCGCGGAGAATATCGCGATTGTTTTGCCCGTGATGTTCTTTATTGCCCTTATTGCGGCGGGTCTTTTTTACGAAATTAAAAAGGACGCCTTAGATTGGAACATACCTAAAACAAACAGATAGCAATGCATTTAGAATCGTTTCTTGCAAAATCCCGCATAATCGACTTGAAGAGCGCCGATTTTGAAGAAGCATTGGGCGAATTGATTGGAATCATACCGGATTCGCTTTTGGGCGGAATTTCCAAGCATGAAATCCAAAAAGACCTTGCCGAGCGCGAAAATTCGATGTCGACTTATCTTGGCAACTGCGTCTGCCTGCCGCATATAAAGCTTGAAAAATTGTCGCGCAAATATGTTTTTTTGGTCGGCAGATGCCCGCAGGGCCTGCGCCTAAACGGCAAAGAGCAGTATTCAAACGCCCGCCTTGTGTTTTTGATTTTGGCGCGCGCCGACGAGCCTTCGTACCTGAAAGTTCTTTCCTCTCTTGCCGGAATTTTTTCGGACGACGAAACAATGGCGCGTCTTCTCGCCCCCGTTGCCATAAAGAGTTTTCAAGATAGAATGCTCGAAGCTTTTGCCGGCACCGACGGCGTGCGCGACAAGGCGAGGAGGCTCAACAAGGTGTTTTTGTCGCACGCTGAAAAAATCGCAAAGAACAGCGGCTGCACCGCAATAGTTGTTTTGGGAGACACATTCACAAACGGCATACGCCTTGCAAATTACTTTAAAGGAATGCGCATTGTGCTTGTTAGCGAGCGCAGAACCGACGCCGATTTGGACGATTTCGATGAAATCGTAAGCGTGCGCTCCTATTCCCGAATAAGAATGGGGCAGCTGAAAAGCGCGATTTTGGTTGGCATCACAAAGGGCATATTGAGCGAAACCGACAAGGTGTGCTGCATCGGGGGCATACGCGGCAGCGATATCATTGATTCGATTATGGTATTCAATGTCGGCGCGGAATTTTCGCAGTTTTATTTGAAAAGCACCGACGCTCTTCCTGCGGGCGTCAAGCCGGATGTCGTTGAAAGGGTTATAGACATTGCGACTGAGCTTGCGGTGGAAGGCAGGGAGGGCAAGCCTGTCGGCAGTCTTTTTGTAGTTGGAGATGCCGAAAAACTTCGCCCCTATTTAAAGCAGCTTGTGCTGAATCCGTTTTTCGGATACAAGCCCGAAGAAAGAAATGTACTAAGCCCCTTTATGGACGAAACCGTCAAAGAATTTTCGCTAATCGACGGCGCGTTTGTCATAGACGGCAGCGGTTCTTTGGAGGCTGCGGGCGTCCTAATCCACACTCCCGACTTCAATTTGAAATTGCCGGGGGGGCTCGGAGCGCGCCATGCGGCGGCGTATTCCATTTCGCTTGCCGCAGACTGCATGGCGTTTGTGGTCTCTTCAAGCACGGGGCAGCTTTCTCTCTTCCGCAAGGGGCAGATGCTCGTTCTTTCGGAGCCCCGCGCGTAAAATAATTTGACAGCATTTGCGCAATCATTTTTAATGGATAAGTAAATTTTTCTTTTTCATCATGAAATTCAAATTCTTCTTAACGCTTGTGTTTTTGTTTTCTTTTACGTCCATATTCGGGGATGTTTATTGGTATGACAATCTTGATGAAGTTCTTTCAAACGCAAAAGCTGAAAACAAGACCGCTTTGTTTTTCATATCTCCCGATGTAAACAGAAAAGTTAAGATGGCACCGATTTTTAAATCGGAATCATTTATAAATTTCGCAGAGAAAAATCTATTATGTTGCAAAGCAAATATTGTTTTGGTCGGTGGCAAATATAAATTTTTAAATAAGGAAATTGGTGCTTTTTTGTCTAAAATGATACCGCCAAATGCTACTGTTTCAGAAAATAATCCAATTATAATATTGTTCCGTTATCCCAATGAATATCGTTATATTCGTAATTTTACTTCTTTTAATACGGAAATGTTTGAAATGACAAGTTTGGGCTTGGAAATAAAAAAATTTATTTCAACTAAAGAAAATAATCGCGTGGAATCAGAACATTTTTCTTACGAATTGAAAAGTATGGATTTTGAGGAATTAAAAGAAATGTATTCTACGTCGGATAAACTTGTGATTTTTGTTTGCTCGGCAAATCCCGAAGAGACGGTTGAAAATTCTCCAATATTCCAATCCCGCGATTTTTATGATTTTTCGATGAAAAATCTCATATTGGTTCCGCTTGAAATTAAAGTTCCGCGCTCTTCAAAAAAGCTTTTTTTTACTAATGTGAAATTTCTAAAATCAGACTATGCAAAATTTATGAAAAAGAGTATTTCGCTCTCTTTTGTAATTTCAGCAAATCCTGAAATCCTATTATGTTGGCATAAAAATGGCGACTTGCATAAATTGGAAACTGATTTCAGCAGCGGGCGTTATGATATGAGTGATTTTATGAGTCGCTTGAAGTTTTGCACATCGGGAAATAAAATATCGAAAAATCCCGTAAAAAAAGGAAGCAAAAATGAAAAAGAAA
>JAGBWO010000115.1 GCA_017629765.1 Opitutales bacterium
GTCGTAATGGTGTCGATAGCCGGCGGAAATATTCCCGCCGCGATTTTTAACGCCAGCATTTCAAGCCTGATAGGCGTGTTTGCGACTCCTCTTTGGATGGGAATTTTTGTGGATTCGCAAAACGGCGGCTATCCGATAGGCGACATCGTGTTTAAGCTCATATTGCAAGTCTTGGTTCCCATTTCGGCGGGGCTTTTGCTTAACCGAAGGTTCGGGGCTTTTGCCCAAAAACACGGCAGGGCGCTGCGCTATTTCGACCAAATCACAATTCTTATGATTATATACACGTCGTTTTGCCAGTCGTTTGCCGACAAGATGTTTGACGGATATTCGTTTTTGAATTTGACGGTTCTTTCGGGGGGCGTAATTATAATGTTCTTTGTTTTGTACGCCATTATATTCGGCGTGTCGAAAATATTGAAATTCAACCGCGAAGACGAAATTACGGCTCTTTTCTGCGGCTCTAAAAAATCTTTGGTTCATGGATCTGTGATGTCGCACGTCATATTTTCAAGCAGCGCGATAGCTGGCGTTGTTCTTTTGCCAACCATGATTTACCACGCGGCGCAGCTTGTCATAGTGAGCGCGATTGCGAAATATTTTGCAAATTCCAAAGAGGGCAAATAAACGGCGGCATAAAAAAAACTCCCTGTCTGCGGGAGTTTTTTTTGCGTTCAAGCTATTTCTTGAATTTCAATTTATGCAGTTTTAAAGCTTCGTCCACCGCTTTTTTTGTCAGTGGCTCCATAACTTTGTAGCACTTCAAATTCGGATGCACTCCGTCGCCCGAATATTCTGCCGGCATGGCATTGTTTTTGTCCGCAAGCGCGGAATGATAGTCTAAATACACAAGTCCGCGTTCTTTGGCGTAGCGTTTTAGCATTTCGTTTACTTTTATGATTTTATTTGGAACGTCCGCAATGCGCTTTCTCCAGCGGTATTCTCCTGCGGGAGTGATTGAGCATACTACGGGCATCATATTGTTTGCGAGCGCGATTTCCGCCATATTCATTATATTGCCTGCGATGTCGTCAAGCTCCGTGTAGCCTTCGTTTTCAGCGATGTCGTTTGTTCCGCCCATTATGACGACCACTTTCGGGTTGAATTCCAAGACGTCTTTGCGGAATCTTGCAATCATTTGGATTGTAACTTGCCCGCAGAGCGCGCGCCCGAGATAGTTGTTTTCCTTAAAAAATTCCTTGTGTATTACGTTTGACCACATGTCTATGATGGAGTCTCCCATAAACACTGCAACGGGCGGAGGGGTATTTTTTTCTTTAAGCGCCTTGTTTTCATTTTCGTATCTGTTAAAGCGCGCCCATTCTGCGTAGGGCTGCTTTATCGTTTCCTCCCCTGCAAGAAGCGGGATTGCTGTGATGAGGGCCATTGCGGCAAGCATTATTTTTTTCATTTCTCTTCCTTATTTTTTGCGCGAGTTTACAAGTTCGTATAGCTCTGAAATTGTTTTGCAATTTAAGATTTCCTCGTTTTTCACGTTTGCCCGATATTCAAACGCAATCATGCTCATAACCGACAAAAGCGCGATAGAATCCCATTCTTCGAGGCTTGCGAAGTCCGTTTCAGGCGCCAGTTCCGCGTCTTCAAAAGCGTCGACGTTTTCTTTGAGGTCTTCAATGAATTTTTCCATATTAAATTTTATTTTCCATAAATCCTTTTTTGAAGTCAAGACATTAGGCTTAAATCTTGACTTGCATCGGAATAATTGGGATATTCCAATTTTTAAATACCTTATGGAACCCGCCTGCAAAATATTTTCAAAGATTACGGCATGCCATTATGTCCTGCCCGGGAACGTCGAGCAAAATTCCGATTTGGCGTCGAGGTTTGGCGAGAAAAAAATGCGCTCAGTGGAAAAAATAAGCGGCATCGTTTCGCGCAGGGTTGCTCCAAAAGATGTATGCGCAAGCGATTTGGGTTTTGCGGCGGCGGAAAGAATGATTAAAAAGCTTGGCATAAAAAAGGAGGAAATCGACTGCATTGTTTTCGCCTCGCAAACGCCAGACTACATACTTCCGGCGACCGCCGCCGTATTGCATGAAAGACTTGGGCTTTCATCAGGCTGCGGGGCGTTTGACCTTTCAATGGGATGCCCTGCATTTATATATTCGCTTTCCGTTGCAAACGGTATGATTGCTTCGGGGCAGTGCAAAAAAATACTCTTGGTTGTAGCCGACACAATCACAAAGCTTATCAATCCTTTGGACGCGGGGCTTGTGCCTTTGCACGGCGACGGCGCTGCTTGCTTTTTAGTGGAAAAATCGGAAGGCGCATGCGGGGTGGAAGGCGTTGAATTCGGCACTGATTCGAGCCTTTACAGGGCGTTGATTGTAAATGACGGCGGTTTTAGAAATCCTCTCGGCGAAGATTCATCCAAGCTTGTAGCCGACAAATTCGGAGCCGTGCGCTCCGCCAAAGATTTGCAGATGGACGGCGCTGCGGTGTTTCATTTTTCGCTTTACAAAGTTCCCGAAGAAATTTCAAAGGCGATGCAAAAATTCGGGGTGTCCGTAGCGGATTTGGATAAGGTTTTATTGCATCAGGCAAACAAAACGATGGTGGACCAGATATACAAAATGCTTGGCGTTCCGCCGGAAAAGCAGTTTTATTTTGTCGAAAAAATAGGGAATTTGAGCGCGGCAAGCAGCGCGGTTTTGCTTGCGGAGGCTTTGAGGCGGAATGCCGTCGCAAAAAACGGAAGGGTTTTGATTTCCGCTTTCGGAGTGGGGCTTTCATGGGGGACGGCTCTTTTGAAAACGGGCGAAAAGCTGCCCGAAACCCTTTCGGACGCGCCGGATTTTGAATTGTGATTTAGGAGATAAACATGTACTTGTTCTTTTTGGGATTGCTATTGCTTGTGGCGGGATATTTCACATACGGGAAATTGGTCGAAAAAATTATCGCGCCCGACGACAGGCCGACTCCGTGCAAAACAAAGCATGACGGCGTTGACTATGTTGCGTTGCCGCATATGAAAAATATGCTGATTCAGCTTTTGAACATCGCCGGGGTAGGCCCTGTGATTGGGGTTATCATCGGCATAAAATTCGGCGAAATCGTATTTTTGATAATTCCGATAGGCAATATAATTGCGGGCGCCACGCACGACTTTTTGGCGGGAATGATGAGCATGCGCAGGGGCGGGGCGAATCTGCCTTCAATAATCAAAGACAATCTGGGCAAAACTTATTACAGGTTCTTTGCCGTTTTTATGATGCTCTTGCTTTTGCTTGTGGTTGCGGTCTTCATAAACATTCCTGCCGAGCTTATCGACAAGGCTTTCCCGCAAATTCAGATATTTTGGGCGATAGTGGGCGGCATATTTCTTTACTACGTCTTGGCGACTCTCTTTCCGGTGGATAAAATCATAGGCAAGATTTATCCTCTTTTCAGCGCGCTTTTGCTCATTGGCACGTTCGCGATTTTTGCGGCCCTTGTTTTTGCTTTGCCGGGAAATCCCGAACTTTTGTCGGAAAGCGCGGCTTTTAAGGAAAAAATGTGGACTGCCGCGAACGGCAAGCCTGTCATTCCGCTTTTGTTTGTCACAATCGCTTGCGGCATAATATCGGGCTTCCACGCGACGCAGTCGCCCATAATCGCAAGAACGATGTCTACCGAACGCCAGGCTCGCTCGTCCTTTTACGGAATGATGGTTGTAGAGGGAGTGATAGGCATGATTTGGGCGGCGGGCGGACTTGCCGTTTACAATTTGTTCCCCGAAACGATGGCGATAAAAGCTACGGATGTTTTGATGAAAATAACCGGGCATTTTCTCGGCGGATATATGGGCGTCATAACCGTTATGGGCGTTGTGATTTTGGCGATAACTTCGGGCGACACTGCAATGCGCTCCCTGCGTTTAAGCATTGCCGAAATTTTTAAAATCGACCAGAAGCCTCTTGCGAAGAGATTTCTTACGGCACTTCCCTTGATATTGATTGTAACGGGGCTTTTGGCTTGGTCTAACAAGAGCGCGGATACCTTCAACCAGCTTTGGAACTACTTTGCGTGGGGGAACCAAGTGCTTGCGGCGTCAACTTTGACTGCCGGCGCGGTGTGGCTTTTTAGGCACGGCAAAAACGGTTTTATAGCGCTTTTTCCCGCAATGTTTATGACTTTTATAGTGCTTTCCTACATTCTTTGGATTTCGCCCGCGCACGGAGGTCCGATAGGATTCGGCTTGGATTTGGATTTGTCTTACGCGATTGCCGGCGCAATGACTTTGTGTTTTTCGGGCTTTGCGTTTTACAAGTCTAAAAAAATGGCGGGGATTACGGATGAATTGCTGAACTCTTCGGATATTTTGTAAATTTTTATGTAAATCTTTGATTGGCGCAGAGTAAAAACTTTGCGCTTTTTTGTTTTGCATCGGATAGTTTGCGTATTTTGTATATTTATGATTATCAGCGACTTAAAAATGATGCAAAACTTATTTGACATGCCGCTTTTCTTTTTGGTAAAAACAACCCGAATAATCCCTTACATTATCTCCTACTAATTTGGCGGATTAGGTTTCATATGTCGAAAAATACTAAAAAAAGAAAATAAAATGAATGCAAAAGATATTTCCATAATAAAAAGGGACGGTAAAACGGAAGAATTTTCACCCGAAAAAATCAAGAGAGCCATAACCAAGGCTTTTATGGCGGGCGGACTGTTGAATGAAGACAGGCTGATTGAAAACATAACAAAAAGAGTCGTAAAATCCATCGAGAAGAAGATGATTTCCGTCGAGGAAATTCAAGACATTGTCGAGCGCGAGCTTATGGGTTCAAACCCGTACATCGCAAAAAAATACATTATTTACCGCGAATGGAGAACGGTTGAGCGCGACAAGCGCACTTCGATGAAGCGGATAATGGACGGCATCGTGAAAATAGAAAAGAACGATGTCAATTTGAGCAATGCCAATATGTCTTCGCACACTCCTGCGGGGCAGATGATGACATTTGCAAGCGAAGTAACGAAAGACTATGCCTGCAAATATCTGCTTGGCGTAAAATATTCCCGCGCGCACCGCAACGGCGACATCCATATTCACGATTTGGATTACTACCCGACCAAAACCACCACTTGCGTACAGTACGATTTGGACGATATTTTTGAGCGCGGTTTCCACACCAAAAACGGCAGCATCCGCACTCCGCAGTCAATCCAAAGCTATGCGACGCTCGCAACCATTGTTTTCCAGACAAATCAAAACGAGCAGCATGGCGGGCAGTCAATTCCGGCGTTCGATTTCTTTATGGCTCCGGGAGTTCGCAAAACTTTCGTAAAGCACGTCGCAACCGAAATCGAATTTGCGGTGCGCCTTAACGGCGGCAAGCCTGTCGACGCGAAGAAGCTTAGAAAGGCTCTCTCTCCCGTAATAACTTCGATAGAACTTTGCAAAAAGGCGAAATCAGCAGCGATGAAGGCCGCACAAAAAGAGGGCGCGTCCCTTTCGGAAAAGGAATTTGAAGCGGTGCTTGCGCAGGCGCTTGAAAATACGCGCAACGACACCCATCAGGCGATGGAAGGTCTTATTCACAATCTAAACACCATGCACTCGCGCGGCGGCAATCAGGGTGTGTTCAGCTCCATAAACTACGGCACCGATTCTTCCCCGGAAGGCAGAATGGTAATCAGGGAATTGCTCCTTGCAACTTCCGAAGGGCTCGGCACGGGCGAAGTGCCTGTATTCCCGATTCAGATTTTCAAACTAAAAGACGGCGTGTCGTATTCGGATTCCGACTACGAAAAAGCAATAAACGACTTTGACGGCGCAATGTCGGGCAAAATAAAGTTTGAGGCTCCGAATTTCGACCTGCTTTTGCTTTCCTGCAAAACGACCTCGACTTCTCTTTTCCCCAACTTCCTATTCCTCGACACTCCCTTTAACAAGCACGAAAAATGGGATATAAAAGATCCCAAACGTTTCCGCTACGAGCTTGCAACGATGGGTTGCCGCACGCGGGTTTTTGAAAACCTGCACGGCGAAAAAACTTCGTTTGGCAGGGGCAATTTATCGTTTACTTCGATAAATATGCCGCGCCTTGCAATCGAGTCCATGCGCGAAGCGGAAGAAAACTGCCCGAATGCCGACAAGCACGCCTTGCGCCGCGAAGCGAAATTCCTGTTTATGCGCAAGGTCAGGGATATGTCTGAGCTTGTGGCTGAGCAGCTTTACGAACGCTATTGCTACCAGCGCACCGCCCGCGTCTGCCAATTCCCGTTTATGATGTCAAACGATGTCTGGAAGGGCGGCATGGGGCTTCTTCCGACCGACGAAGTGGGCGATGTCATAAATTCAGGCACTTTGGGTATAGGATTTATCGGCGGCCATAACGCAATGGTCGCGCTCTTCGGCGAAGGCCATGCCCATAACAAGGAAGCCTGGGATACTCTTTACGAGGCAATCCAAACGATGAACGAGGTTGTTCTAAGCTACAAGCGCAAGTACAACTTAAACTTCTCCGTTTTGGCAACTCCCGCCGAAGGCTTGGCGGGGAGATTTACGCGCATGGACAGAAAAAAGTACGGAATTATCGAAGGCGTCACCGACCGCGAATATTACGTAAACTCTTTCCACATCGACGTTAGGGAGCCTGTTTCGATAGTTGAAAAGATAAAGCTTGAAGCTCCTTTCCACGCAATAACCGGCGGCGGGCATATTACCTATGTCGAACTCGACGGCGAAGCCAAAAAGAACGTCAGAAGCATCTTGAAGATTGTCAAGGCAATGAAAGACGAAAACATCGGCTACGGCTCTATAAACCACCCCGTCGACACTTGCAAAGACTGCGGCTTCAGGGGCGTTATTTACGACGCATGCCCGTGCTGCAAGAGCGAAAATATATCCAGAATGCGCAGAATTACCGGTTATTTGACGGGCAGCCTCGAAACGTGGAACTCCTCCAAACAGGCGGAAGAACGGGATAGGGTAAAGCACAAGTAGCCGTGAAATTGAGGGTTTTAAACGTGTTTCCCGAAACCGTGTCGGACGGTTTCGGGATTCGCTTTGCGGTATATTTTTCGGGATGTTCGCACCATTGCCGTGGCTGCCATAATCCGCAGAGCTGGGATTACAATGCGGGCGAGGAGCTTGACGATGCGTTGAAAGAGCGGATTATTTCCGAGCTTGAATCGAACCCGATTTTGGACGGCATAACTTTTTCGGGAGGGGACCCTATGTTCAATCCCGAAGAGTTTTTGAAGTTTTTAAAAGAGGTAAAAATCAGGACAAACTTAAATGTTTGGTGCTATACAGGCTATACCTACGAGGAGCTTGCTTCCGATACCGAGCGAAAGGCGATATTAAAATACATCGACGTGCTTGTGGACGGCAGGTTTGTGATGTCGAAAAAAGATCCGCGCCTTTATTTCAGGGGAAGCTCAAACCAGCGCATTTTGTATCTAAAAAACGGCAAAGTCGTCCGCAATTCAAAGCCGGAAATAGAATGCTAAAACAGGGAGCTTTCGGGCGTTTCTATGTTTGAGGCATGCGCAAGGGCGTTTAAGTCGGGAAGTTCGCGGATTGCGAGCTTTATTATGAGCGCGCTCGCAAGGGCGTCGTATAGGGCGCAGTGCCATTTTCTGCGCCCGTGAGGGCAGATTTTTTCAGCGTAAAAATCAAGCTCCGAGTTCAAGCCAAGCTCAGAAACAACGTCGGAAAGCTTTTCGGATTTCACATTGAAAATTTGGCGGGATAGAATGCGCGAGTCTATCCACGGAGACCACGAAAGCGTGTCTTTGCCTGTAAAAAAATTTTTAACTCTGCCCGCCGACGGCATATAGTGCCTTAGCAGGCTGTCTTCGGTATGGAAGTTGTGGGCGGCGAATATTCCGTTTTGCCTAAGATGCGAAAACATTTCGCAATGCGCTTCAAACGGAGGGTTGTGGGCGGCGAGAGTGTCGGTTATCCCCGTGATTTTCCGCGTCTTAAAATCTATTGGCTTTTTTGGGGCGCAGATTTTTGTTTCCGAAAAGAAAATATCGCCGCCTGAAATTCCCGCGATGCCGAATTCGACAATGCCTATGCTTTTTGAGCCCTCGAAATCTATCGCGAATATCGGAATTTCGTTTTTCATCTTGAAAAAATTTATCACAAACTTAGCCTATTAAACAATATGACAATGCCCGATTTCAAGAATTTTATGAACGAACTCGCCGATTTAAGCGGCAATTACATACGCGGAGAATTCGGCAAGGCGCACAAAATAGAATCCAAAGCCGACGCCACTCCCGTAACGGAAGTCGATAAAAATACGGAAGAAATTCTGCGCGAAAAAATTCTGCGCGCTTTTCCGGACCACGGCATTATAGGCGAAGAATGGGGCGTTGTAAATCCCGACGCCGAATACCAATGGGCTCTCGACCCCATAGACGGCACAAAATCTTTCATTTCGGGCATTCCGCTTTTCGGCACTTTGATTGCGCTGATGAAAAACGGCAACTATGAATTGGGCTTAATCGACCAGCCTGTTTTGCGCGAAAGATGTTTGGGCGACAACAATGTATGTTTGTTTAACGGCAAACCCGCGCGCGCGCGCCAAAATTTCACATCCATAAACGGCGCAACCGCCTTGATTTCCGACGCAAGGGAAGTGCGTTTTGCGGGCAGAAATATGGGCGCATGGCGTAATTTTGAAGACAAGCTTTCCATTTTGCGCACTTGGGGCGACTGCTACGGGTATATGATGCTTTGCAGGGGCAATGCCGACATTATGCTCGACCCCGTTTTGGAAATATGGGATCTTGCGGCTCTCATTCCGTGCGTTCGCGGCGCGGGCGCAGTTGTATCGGACTGGTTCGGAGGTTCGGACTTCGGAAAAAATGGAGGCTTGGTTGCGGCGGCAAACGCGGAGCTTTTGAAAGACACTATTGCGACCCTAAACAGTTAAGGCTCTTTTGGGGCGATTCTTTTGTTTGCAAGCCTTATAAAGGCAAAAGCTATTGTAAAGTTTTGAAGCGACAGTATTGTGTCGGTTTTAAGCCTTGCCATAAATAGTTGCGCAAATTGTATGGTATTGTTTGGCTCTCCGATTGCGATTGAAGCGTATATAATAACGCTTAACAAAATAAAATAAAGAATAAATCCTATGCAGAAAACCAAAATCCAGTTTTTCAATATTTTGCCTGCAATCTTTGCGCAAAACAAAGAGAGGATATAGTTTAGAAAAAATACCAATAGGTATGTGCAGGCAAGCGTGATGTAAAAAAACTTGTTTTGCGAAAGGTTTTCTGCGGAAAAATTTTCCGGCGCCGACAAAAAGAAAAGCTCGAACAAAACTATGGCTGTTGTAGTCAGGGCGGAAAATATTGCGCAAACAAAATGCGTTTTCAGGTATTTCATA
>JAGBWO010000116.1 GCA_017629765.1 Opitutales bacterium
CAAAAGATAGTTCGGGTCGGGATGGATTTCAAGTTTTACGAAATCTCCAAGGTCCGCCGCGCGCCCCAAACGCGCAATGCGCACCGCCTCTTCGGCGTTCATTGCGCCCGAAGTGTTTGGAACAACCAGATACTTTGAAGAGTCCAAATAATCCAAAATATTTGCGCTTTCATCGTGTTCCGAAGCGAGATTTGCGCGCTTCAATGCTACAGTCGCAAGAGACGCTCCGCAAGAATCAAGCGCAAGCTTCATTGCGTCGTTTGAGGGGAATTTTCCCGTACCCACAAAAAGGCGGGAATGAAATTCCCTGCCTCCCAAAATCAACTTATCTTCCTTATTCATCTTCTTTTTCCGCAAAATCAACTGCGATTTTAAAATAATTTAGCATTTCCGCATCGGTTTTTATGCGGATTTTTTTCAAGTCTTCAAAAATGGCTTCGGGAGCCCGCCCTTTCAGCTCGTAAATTTCCTTGAATTTTAGGTCGAGCAGCGCCCTCGCCGCCTCGACCCTCATTTTGGGAATTCTCATAAACGGGCTGTTCAGCGCGGCGTAGTCCGTCTTCTTTTTTTTCTTGGACTGGTACATTTACTTTGAAATTTTCTTCAGAAATTCTTTGGAGCGCGGATCGCTTTCGTATTTTTTCAAAACAGTTTTTATTTCGCTTAAAATGCGCTCGTTTTCAAGAAGCGGCTTAACGCCTTCGCCGCCGCCCAAAGCCATAAACAGCATATCCGCCCTTCCGTCGGTGTTGGCGGCAAAGCCAAGCATCGCAAGGCGAACCTTCGGCGAGAAGTCGAAGCCCTCAAAATTCTTTTTGTACTTGTCAAAAATTCCCTGATTCTTTGAAACGATAAAAAGCTCCATTGCGTCGTTTATAGCCGACTTGTCGCCCAGGGCCAAAATTTTGTCAAGCAGCGCGGAAGCCTCGTTTATCCCGCCCAAGTTAAACTCCACAATGCTCTTGCCTTTCAGCGCGTCGATATTGTCCGGATTTTCTTCGAGAATTTCCGAATACAAGGAGCGCGCAAGCCCCCAATGCCCGCTCAGCATCGCCCCCCTTGCGGGCAAAATCAAGGATTTTGAATTCCATACGCCCTTTTCAAGCATATACAAATTCAATGCCATCACGAAGGTGTCGATAGACGAACTTTTGAGCATCTCACCGGTTTTTGCCGCGTTTATCGAAGTCTTCGCAAGCTCGACGTCCCGATTATTTTGGTTGCGGTAGGCGTATGAAAGCAGAATGTTCAATATTCCCAAATCAGTCTTTGCAAATTCCGAAAGCTCGGGCAAATATTCCTTTATGCCGTCAATTCTGTTTGTCTGCAAAAGAATTAAAGCAATGAGCTTCGCGGATTCCTTGTCGCCAAGCGCATAGGATTTTTTAAAGTTTGACAATGCGTTTTCAAAGTCGCCGAAAACCGCCAAAATATTGGCATAAGTGCGAATTGCCTTAGCGTCGTTCGGAGAAGAGGATATATATTTTTCAAGCATGGCCTTTGTCTTCTCCGGCTGGTGCAAAGTCATATAGCAAATTGCTACGGGAAACAGCTCTTTATCCGAATATCCGCCCGGATTCGCCTCGTAGGCCCTCACGACTTCCGCATTTATTTGCGGATTTGAAAACACGCTGTCCTCCGCAAACAATTCGACTTTCGAAAAGTTCGCCTTGTCCTTCAAAACATCGGTATTTGCGGCATAAGCCGAAAAAGCCAATGCCGCCGCAATTATTATAATCGATAATTTTTTCATGATATGTATTTATTTAGAAACCATTTCAAATGCCATTGCAAGCCCGATGTTTGCAAGGCTCGGCTCGACAAGCCTTCCGGCAATCCAGTTTTCAGGCAAAACGCCGACGCTCCCGCCCGTAAAAACCGTCTTTGGCGCCGCGAGTTCGCCGCCAAAAAAACTTTTTTCAAAGTCTCCGATAATGCCGTCTGCAAGCTTGCAAAAACCTTTGACGCACCCGACATTCATTGCTTCGAGGGTGTTTTTGCCTATCACAAGATTAAAATCGGCATCTTTCGGGTTTATCATAGGCAGCTGTGCGGTTTTTTCCGACAAATATGCCGTAAAAGCGTAAAGCCCCGGCGCAATGGCGCCTCCTGCATATCTGCCCGATTTGTCGACCAAATCAATGGTAACCGCAGTTCCCATGTCAACAACGATGTACGGCGGCTCAAAAAACTTTCCCGCGCCTACTGCCGCCGCAATTCTGTCCTGCCCTACCTGCTCGGGATTTTTCACATCCAAAAGCATCGGAGAATTTTTTGAGTCGAGCTGAAAATCGGCAATGCCGAATTTCGCA
>JAGBWO010000117.1 GCA_017629765.1 Opitutales bacterium
CCATTTTAAGACGTCCACAAACCGCGCTCCAAGGCAGTTTACGGAAGGCACGGAGGGCGAAGAGGGATCGTTTAAGCTTGTTCTTAAAACCATTGCCGATGTCGGCATGGTGGGTTTCCCGAATGCGGGGAAGTCTTCGCTTATGAATTTGATTACGTTTGGGCGTCCCAAAGTAGGTTCTTATCCTTTTACGACATTGCATGTAAATGTCGGCATCATAGAATATCCCGAAACTTATGACAGGCTCGTCTTGGCGGACATTCCCGGAATCATTGACGGGGCTTCCGAAAACAAAGGCTTGGGCCATAAGTTTTTGCGCCACATAGAAAGGTGCAAAATGCTTTTGATTATGCTCGATATGGCAGGCGAGGATGGCAGAAATCCCGCCCAAGACTATTCCGTTTTAATCAAGGAGCTTTCCCTTTACGATGAAAAACTGCTTGAAAGACCGATAGTGGTTGCGGCAAACAAAATGGACGAGCCTGTTGCGTTGGAGAATTTAAAGAAGTTTAAAAAGAAGCATCCGAACGTAAAAATCATTCCGATTTCCTGTTTGTCGGAAGAAGGGGTGCCTGAATTGAAGGCTGAAATTTACTCGGTATGCAAGGCGCAGGCTGCTCCCGATAAAAACCATTTTGAATTTTAATAAAAACAAACGCCAAAGCTTTTTGCGATGGCGTTTTCTTTTTTTAGCGTCTGCGCGTATTTTTGACGGGTTTCTTTTTGGGGCGCGGGGCTTTCTGCCTGCCTTTGTAGGCGGCTTGCGGATTTATCATGTCGTGGGCGTCTTCGCAAATTTCAAGGTATCTGAAAGGCGTTGAGTCTTCATTTGTGATAAATCTGCCCCATGCGTCGAATGTCACTTCTGCGGGTACGGGCTGGCGTTTGATTTTGTTGCTCGACCACATTAGGCGCATTTTTCCCTGTCCCGTGCGGTGCTCGTAATTTATCTGAACGGGGAACAAATAGCCTTTTTTCAAGTTTACGGTGACGGTCCGCGGAGGCATGGAGCTTTGGTGGTTGTTTTCGCGGATAAGCTGCTTATTGCCGCGCTTTAACTCGTATCCGTCGCCGTCGGGAGCTTCAACTTCAAATGTGTAGTCTCCGTCCGCGGGGATTTTTATGGAAGCTTCCCACTGCATTCTGAAATTTTCAGGCTCTATCCCCTTTGCGGGGCTTTCGCCGAAAGTGAATTCGATTGACGGCTTGTTATAGGCGCGCGGGACTTTCTCGGCGTCTTTGGAGCGGTTAAACGACACTCTTGCGCCCTTTATTATCGGCGTTTTCGGAGGGTCGTCCGACATCGGCATAAAGGCTGTTGCTTCGTCATATTCATCGAACATTCCGATGAAGAACATTTCAGCTCCCGCATTCACGGCGTTTTTTATTTGCTCTTCCACAAACTCTCCGTTGCGCCTCGGCGTGTATGCCTGGTCGGAATTCGACTGTATATGTTTTAAGTTCGCCCATGAAAATCCGGGATGGATATGGGCGTAGTAGAGGACGTTTTCGCCGAGAAGCTCCTTGACGTTTTTTATGTCGTTTTCATAACTGCGGTGGAGCCAGAACAAAACCGCGTCGTGCTTTTTGAAATGCGACTCTATCCATTCGGGCTTGTCCTTCCATCTTCCCGACGCTCCGCCTATAAAGTAGTTGCCGCCGTACTTCGGGTCGTTTTTCAGAAAGTCCATGACTTTGTTTGCTTCTTCAAGGGAAATTCCCCTAAGCTCCATTCCCCATACAAAAACAACGGGCTTGCCGTCTACTCTTGCATAATTGGGGTCTTCGCGCAGGCCGAACTCGTCGATGCACCATTTCCAGTCGTTTGAAATTTTTTCAAATATGTTTTCGTCGGTGCAGCCGCTTATGTCGTATTCTATCGCCCAAATTCTGCCTGTTCTGTTTGCCGCCTCGCGGACGTTGCCCATAACCCATTGCTCTCC
>JAGBWO010000118.1 GCA_017629765.1 Opitutales bacterium
CATAACGCCCGAACTCGGCGCTTCGTATCCGCAGATGACTGAAAGAAGGCTCGTCTTGCCCGCGCCGTTTGCGCCCAAAAGCGCCCAGCGCTCGCCTTTTTCAACTTGCCAGCTTACCGATTTTAAAATTTCCTTGTCTTTTATAAATGACAAATTTTGTATATCCAAAATCTTTTTCATCTTTTTGCAAAAAGGATAGGATTTTTAAAAAATGAAAGACCTTTACAAGCAAATTATATTGGCGTCGGCGTCGCCAAGACGAAAAGAGCTTATGCAAAAACACGGCTTCAACTTCACTATCGAACCTTCGGGGGCGGCGGAAGGCGATTCGCCGGAAGACTGCGTTAAAACAGCCATTGCAAACGCAAAGCTAAAAGCTCTGGACATATCTAAAAAACATCCCAACAGCGTTGTTTTGGGCGCGGACACAATAGTGGTTTTAGACGGAAAGCTTTTCGGAAAGCCGAAAGATTTGCGCGGAGCAAAAGAGATGCTAAACGCCTTGCAGGGGCGCACGCACAGCGTTTTTACGGCAATCGCAATTGTTTTGAAAAGCGAAAATATTTTAGAAGCCGCAGCAGCCGAAAGCCGCGTAAGCTTCAAAAAAATGGATTTGAAAGGCATCGAAAACTATCTGCAAAAAGTGAATGTTTTGGACAAGGCCGGAGCTTATGCGGCGCAGGAATTCGGCGAGCTTATAATAGAAAAAATCGACGGCGACTTTGAAAACGTTATGGGGCTGCCCTGCGATTTGCTAAAAAATGAACTCGACAGAATTTTCGGCTCATTCAAGATATTTTTGAAATAATATGGAAAAAAACGGAACATTTGAGCAAAAGCCGTTCGGTTCGGCAAAGACCGATTTCAGAACCGCTTGCGTTTCCATGTTCATCGCCGTTTTATTCCATATTTTAATTTTGGAGTTCGCGCCGCGCGAATTTTCGCTAATGGCAAACGAATTCGGCGGCGGCGACGATTTTAACGTTGATTTCGAGCCTCCCGAAATTGAAAGCGTAATTCCGCAATTCATAGAAGCAAACCCCGCCGCAAACGACGAAGCGCCAAAGAACGACACTCCGTTTGAATCTTTCAAAAACCAAACGGCGTCCCAAGAAAAAGCCGAGAAAGCCGAAAATTCAAACCTGCCTCAAACAGACGGCGAAAGCGACGAATCAAACAAAATAGTTTCGGGCAACCTGCAAAGCGAAGTTCTAAGCCAAAGCCCCGAATCGGTTTTTGAAACGCTTGAACGCCCTCTGTCAAACCCGAGCCAGGCTGCGCAAAATATTCCAGAACAAATTTCGGAACAAACGCCCCACTCTGCGCGGAATGAAAATGCGCCCTCCGAAAGCCTTGAAAACCAAGAAGATTTCCCTCCTGCACCAGAAGCGGAAACTCTTATGCAAAAAACGCAGCAAAGCGCCTCTCCGGCAGAAGAAGAACCGCTGCCGACGCCAAAGCCGCGCCCGCACCTTTCGCTGCAAACAGCGGCGGGCCCCTTAAAAAAGAACAATTTAAGCGCGAACGCAGTGGGGCTTACGGCTGTAGATTCGCGTTTCAGCGAATTTGGGGCATACGAACAGAGAATGGCGGAAGCCGTTGCAAGGCAGTGGTATTTGCTCGCATCAATGCAAAGCCTTTCAAGCGAAGCCGGCACGCAGGTCGTGGTTGAATTTTTCCTGAACACAAACGGAGAAATCACATCGATAAAAATTCTATTCAACTCCTCCTCAATCACCGGAAAAACCCTATGCGAACAGGCAATACTTTCGACGGCCCCCTACGGCAAATGGACGCCCGAAATGCTTGCCGTTTTAGGCTCGCAGGACCAACCAGTAAAATTTACCTTTTATTACCGATAATGGACATCAAAGATTTTATAGATAAAATTCCTTTTGCGCGAAAAGCCAAAGCCGTCGCGTTTGACCCTTGCGGGCTAATTGCGATTTCAAAGGGAAGCGGAATAATGTCGCATCCCAATCCGAACCCGAAAGCCAACGCTGCCCCGTCAGTTTTGCGCGCAAAATACAACTTTAAGGGCGAATACTTTTCGTGGAAAGCGGAAGATTGCGAAGAAAACCTGCATCTTTACCTCATAAACAGGCTCGACTCCCCCACTTCCGGCATAATGCTTGCCGCTGCAAGCGAAGAGCTTGCCGCGGAGCTAAAAAAGGCGTTCAAGGAAAAAACCGCAAAAAAAACCTACTATGCAATCTGCATCGGAAGGCCATTGGGCAAAGAGGGGGAATGGAACGACTTCTTGGACATAAAAAGATACGGCAGCTTCGTGCGCGGCAAAACAGGCGGAGGCACGCGGGCCATTACGCGCTTTGCTTTTGAAAAACTCGACGAAAACAAGCTTATTCTGTCCCTTATGAGGCTTGAACCGCAAACGGGAAGAACACACCAGCTTAGAATTCAATGCGCTTCGCACAAGCTCCCTATTTTGGGGGACGAAACCTACGGGGACTTCGCGGCAAACCGCAAATTGCGCCAAATTGCCGGCGCAAAGAGGATGTATTTGCATTGTGCAAAAACGGAAGTCGAATTTGAATTTAAAGGCAAAAAAATAAATTTCTGCGCGGAGGACAAGCTGCCCCAATCCTTCAAGGACATAATTGAATACAACGGGGAAATTCTCATTAAAAAAATGGGCAAAATATGATATCTCTTCTATGGAAATGTTTTTACGACGCAAACGCGTACAATTCGGTTTTGAAAACATGGAAATTCAAGACCGTAATTTATTTCTTTTTCATATCGTTTATTGCGTCTTGTTTTGCGGATTTAAGCTCAATTCCCTATTTGCATAAATTTTTAAGCGAAGAGGCGCATACAATATCCGTGCAAATACCGACTTGCAAAATAACCGAAAGCGGCATTGACCTTAAAAGCGGCCCGCCCGTTTATGTAAAGCTTTCAGACGGCAGAGATTTCATAGGCTTTACGTCGGATTTCATTCCGCCCGAAAAGCTTGAAAGCCTGATGTTCGCCTTTGAGAAGAACTGGATAAGCTTCAATTTGAACGGAGATTTTGAAAAGAGAATTCCCTATTCCGAAGTTATGCAATACTACAAAAGCGTCTATCCCGAAAAAACGGAAATCGCGGTAAATCCTGATTCCGCGCTCGATTTCATTGAGTATTTGAAAGCGGCCGTCCTGTTTGCATTCCCGATTTTCAACTTTGCATTCGCAATTATGTCAAGCGCGCTAATGCTGCTTTCGGTGACAATCCCGACTTATCTTTTGTCCGTCAACATAATGCCCGACATAAAACTTTCGGGAGCCGTAAAAATCGCCCTGATTGCCTCTACTCCCGCAATAATTTTGTCGGCGGCGGGCGGGCTTCTGACAAACATGGGAAGTTTCGTGTTTGCCATGCTAAGCTTCGTGATTGTATGGAAAATGATGCGCCGCATTGCAATTTTGCGGCTTAAAGAAATGGAATAATCACTTGGCGGCAGCCCTGCTTAACCTGTCGTTTACAGCTTCTCCGATACCGCAATCAGGCAGCTTCTGGCAATAGATTGTGCCGAAAGACCCGTCGAGATTTCTCAATAAGTCGAATAAATTCCGCGCGGCTTCGCGTTCGTCCCCGCTTTCGCTAAGCCAAAACTCGTCTTTTTTCGGATTTTGCGGACGCTTGAAAAAAACCTTCGCGGAACCGCTTTCAAAATCGCGTTCTCCCTCAAAAAGAACAACCTTAGCCTTAGGGCTGTAATGCGTTTTAAGCATGCCGGGAGCCGCGGGATGCGCAGGATTTTTGTCTTTCGGGTCGATAAGGCTGCACCCCAAAACACGCTCGATTTCAGAACGCGGAACAGGTCCCGGACGCAAAAGCATAGGCCTTGCTTCGTCGACAAGCATTACTATTGTGGATTCGACTCCGCATTCACAGCTTCCTCCGTCGATAACAGCGTCGATTTTTCCGCCAAGCTGGGCTTCGACATGCCGAGCTTTGGTAGGGCTTACATAGCCGAACGGGTTTGCGCTGGGAGCCGAAAGCGGAACATTCACTTCTTTCATAAACCTGCGCATTACCGGATGGGAGGGCATTCTTACCGCGAC
>JAGBWO010000015.1 GCA_017629765.1 Opitutales bacterium
ACGCTTGTTTCAACCCTGCTTTTGCTTTTTTAAGCGCATGTGCAAAAAAAAGCGCGGGGAAATTCCCGCGCCCAAAATTGAAATCTCAATTTTTCGAAAAGAATTTTTTGAAGAACAAAATGTTGTAGTCTATTGCGTTGTTCCAATAGGCATTGTTGTGCGCCCCCGGGCGCGCAAGATAGTCGTGGTCGATTTTCATCTTCAAGAGCTTGTTGTGCAAATCCAAGTTGACCTGATAGAAAAAGTCCGAAAATCCGCAGTCGATGTATATCGCAAGCTCCCCGTTTTTCAGCCCGTCAACTTCGTTTATTACAGTATGGGCGTCCCAAACTTCCCTGTTGCTCGAGTATTCGCCCAAATTTTTTGCCATGTCCCAATTTTTGGGAAACGGGCGAATGTCAACCCCGCCGCTGATGCAGCCGGCGGCTCCAAAGACATCCTTGTGCCTCAAAGCAAGCCACATCGCGCCGTGCCCGCCCATGCTAAGCCCCGCAATCGCCCTGCCCTTGGGGCTTTTGATTGTGCGGTAAGAGCTGTCGATAAAATCGACAAGCTCTTTTGCGACATAAGTTTCATACTTTAAATTCGGATTTGCGGGGCAGTCCCAATACCAGCTCGTCGCGCCGTCGGGCAAAACGAATATTACCTGATTTGAAGTGGCAAGCTCCGGCAGATTCGGTTTTATGTGGTACCATGTTTTGTAGTTTCCGCCAAATCCGTGCAAGAGATAAATCACGGGATAGCTCTTTCCCGATTTTTCGTAATCGTCGGGAAGAATTACAAGGGCGGGAATTTCCTTTTTCATCGCCCCGCTTTTGGGAGCGACGCTAATCGGGGCCTTCGCAAAAAGAGAGCCTGTTAAAATTGAAAATAATACGAGTATTGCTGCAAGCGTTTTCATAAATTCGGATATTTTTCAAAATGCTCCCGTTTCGGCAAGAAAAATAAAACATCAAAAAATTGCTTGACTCAATCGGAAAAAATTCGATTTATAAAAAGCATAATGAATATCAACTCCCAGTTGTCTGCTTTTAGCTTTTACTTTTATTACGGTAGAAAGGTCAAGTTCTAACGGCAGACGGTTGTACGCATATTGAATTCATAAAACCCGGACGTTAGAACAAGCGTTCGGGTTTTTTATTTTCCAAAACACAAAACTTAAAAATTATGAATACGAACAAAAGCCTAAGCGATCTCGCCTCCTCGAACAGGCAAACTCCGCTTAACATACTGGACTGCACCATAAGAGACGGCGGCCTTATGAACGACAGCCGCTTCGACGACAAAGTCGTGCGCGCAATTTACGACTGCTGCGCCGACAGCGGAATAAACTATATGGAAATCGGCTTCAAAAACTCAAAGAAGCTCTATTCCCCCGACAAGTACGGCGCGTGGAGATTTTGCGACGAAAGCGACATCCTGCGCATTATCGGAGACAACAAGCGCGACGTAAAGCTCGCGGCAATGGCGGACACGGGGAAATCCGACTACAAAACGGATATTTTGCAAAAGGACAAATCGCCCATAGACCTAATCCGCGTCGCCTGCTACTCGCACCAAATAAAGGATGCGCTCGACATGGTAAAGGACGCAAAGGACAAAGGCTACGAAGTTTCGCTAAACCTTATGGCAATCTGCGCCTTGAAGGAAAGCGAACTAAGCGGGGATTTGGAAATTTTAAGCGAATCCGACGCCGACATAATCTACCTTATGGACTCCTTCGGCTCGCTCTTCTGCGAAAACGTGCGCTACCTCATGGAAAAATACCGCCGAAGCCTCGCCTCTGCGGGCAAAAAAATAGGATTCCACGCCCACAACAATCTGCAGCTTGCGTTTGCAAAGTCGATAGAGGCCGTCGAGTGCGGAGTGGATTTCATAGACGCAACAATGGCGGGGCTTGGCAGGGGCGCGGGCAACTGCGCAATGGAGCTTATGCTCGGATACGTCGGAAGAGACGTCCGCCCGAGCTTGAAATGCGTGCAGCGCCACATAGAGCCGATGCGCGAAAAACTCGGCTGGGGCTTTGCCAATTCCTATATGATTACGGGCTTTTTAAACGAGCACCCGAGAGACGCAATGGCATATCAGGAAGCTGAAAACCAAACGGATATCGCAGAATTTTTCGACAGCATGCTCTCTAAAAAAGCGCAATAACACGACTACGCCGAAGCTTGAAAACTTCGGCGTTTTTTTATTTCTTTTCGGGAAGCTTTTCGCCGTTTCTGGAGCGGTAGTAGGCAAGCGCGTGGTACCTGCGGGCAAGCTCGCGCATTTCCCCGGGCAGCTCTCGCGAGTTCAAGCTTACAATTTTACCATTTGAAACAATCGCCTTTACATATAAAGGCGGCACTTGGCGCGATTTTTCAAACATTGATTCGCCCCAAGTCTTGTATTCAAAACCCTTCTGCGAAACCATTTCAACAAGCGTTGGAAAGATGTCCAAATGCTTTGCGAAATCCTTTTCAAAGGCAATCTTTTCAATTCCGCGCCCCACAAATATAATCGGCACGACATGGTCTAATTCGTCGAATCTTTTGATTTTTTCGGGCTTGTAGCGCGAAGGATGGTCGCCCGTAATTACGAATACGGAATCGGGATACTTTTTCAGCATTTTTTCAATGAAAATCCCCAAGTATTTGTCAGTGTACCATGCGTGCCAAATTTTATTGTCCTCTTCCCCCTTCAAAACGGCGGGGCATCCCTCTTTCTTTAAATCGACATCGTAGGGCTGGTGGTTTGACACCGTCAAAATCATATTGAAAGAATTTTCGGGAATTTCGGATTTTTCGATAAACTCAAATAAATCCTTGTCGCGCACACCCCATTCGACAGTGCCGAAAACGTCCCCCATTTTTTCGCCCCCCACAACTTTGTCAAACCCCATAAAAGAGGCGAATTCTCCAAGACCGAGCCAAGTGCTCTGCCCTCCGTAATAAAAAACGGAGGAATAGCCGAGATGCTTCATAAACTTGGCAAAGGCAAAATCGTCCGTCTTCTTCAAGACGCCCTCAACCGAAATTCCGCTGTCGGGAATGCCGCTTATAATTGACGAAACCGTAGCCATAGTGCCGTTGCCCGAAGGGAACGCCCTTTTGGAAAACACCGAATTTTTCAACATCTTCTTTGTGTTCGGAATTATGTTGTAATCCGGAAGATTTTCAATCAAAGGCCATGCGGAATGGCTTTCGCAGATTATGACGAAAATGCGCGAGGGCCGCTCAATCATCGCCCCCTTTGAGACTCTTTTCAAAGGCTCGTCTATTGTCTTGAATTCTCCCCGGAAAACGCTGTTTAGGAAATGCGGCAAATCCTTTTCCTTTGCGTTGAAATTTTTAAGTCCGCCCGAAAATTTCGCCGTCAAAAATTTAAAGATTTCCTCCTTCAGGCAATATGCGGAAGTGGGTATTAAGCTGTTCATATGCTCGTCGGCGGTTACTGCAATGTCGCGCGCCTGCAAGGGCCTGCCGGAAATCCTCACTCCGCGCAAAAGCGCAAACAATATAAAGGCATAAGCCGCGCAGAACAATAGCGATTTCTTTAACGGCGCTTTTTCAGGATTTTCGTTTTTCTTTCCATAAAGAAATTTTACAAAGAACCAAACCGCGACGGAATATAAAGCACACCCTAAAAGCATCCAAAATACGGGATACTGCTCGCGTATCGTATTAAAAATCGCGCCCGCATCGTCAACAAAAACGCCGAAAATCCAAAAATTAAACTGGCTTTTGTATTCAAAAAAATAGCAGGCGTTCACAACCGCAAGCAAAGTTGCAACCACTATGGCAAAAACGGCGTAGATTTTTTTGGGCCCAAAAAATTCGCGCCCCGAAAACGCGCCCGCGATGGTAAGAAACGCCGACGGCAAAATGAAATACGCCGCAGTCATAAGGTCAAATTGAAGGCATCTTTTTATCCATGCAAAGGAGACGCAACTGTCTTCAAATTCGGAAAAAATAAAATATATCGAAAGCCTGCCCGCGCAAAATATCAATGCGATTAATGCAAACAAAACTGCGTCTCTTTTAAAATTTTTCATATGCCCTTAAATCAAATATTTTTCTCCCACCTGCCGTCCGCGCGCTTTTTAACGGCTTTTGAAAGCTCCAAAGAAAGCATTGCCGACAAAACTTCGGGCATGGAAAGCTTTGCAAGGGCCGAAATTTCATCCGCCGCCAAAGCGTCCCCTTTTGACAAAACCGAATAGGCGGAAGCCTCTATCGAGCCTTCCTCAAAATTGAACTTTTGGGGATTTTCGGAATTTTTAAGCCCAAGCTCAAACTGCCCCGAATAGCCTAACTCGCTTGCTATATCTTCAACGCAGGTTGCAAGGCGCGCGCCCTCGCTTATCATGAGGTGGCAGCCCGCGCTTGTCGGCGAATCAATGCGTCCGGGAACGGCAAAGACGTCCCTTCCGTTGTCGCATGCAAGACGCGCGGTAATCATTCCTCCGCCCCTTATATCGCTTTCTACAAGCAAAGTGGCGGAAGTCATGCCTGCGATTATGCGGTTTCGCATGGGGAAAGTCTGGCGGTCGGCGCGGGTGCCGAAGGGGTATTCCGAAATTACCGCGCCCGTTTCGATTATCCTGCGGTACAAGTCCAAATTTTCGGGCGGATAAACAATGTCTATGCCGCAGCCCAAAACCGCCACGGTTTTCGCCTTGACATCCAGAGCGCCCTGATGCGCGCAGCTGTCTATTCCGCGCGCGAGTCCGCTTACTACTGTCAAGCCCAAAGACCCAAGCCCTGCGCCGAATTTCCTCGCCACCAAAGAGCCGTATATGCTGCAATTTCTGCACCCGACGATTGCAATGGAAGGAGAGTTCAAATCGGCGCTTCCCGCTACATAAAGCCCGACGGGGGCATCGTAAATCGTGCGCAAAAGCTGCGGATACCGCCCGTCGTCAATGCAAATATAGTCCGCGTTGAAAGCCTTTAACTTGCGCTTTGCCAAATCTATGTCGACCTTGTCCCTGCCCTCAACAAAGGCGTCGGCGATTTTAGCCCCAACCCTTTCAAGCGACATTACGTCGGCTCTCGAAGCTTTCAAGGCGTCTATCGGAGAGCCGAATTTTGATATCAGCTTTTTTATGGTGGTAGCCCCTACATTCGGAATCAACGAGAGCCTCAAATAACTTTCTGCCAAATCTGTCATAAACTAAAAAATTTCTTTGAAAAAATCGAAAGCGCAGCTTGACGAATACGCGTTCTCCCCGCAGTTTGCGCACGCTTTTTCGGCAACCTTTCCCGCGATAAATGCCGCCGCGCATCCGGCCTCAAAAGGGGTAAAATCCAAATCCCCCCTCGCCAGCAATCCTCCCGCAATGCCCGCCAAAACATCTCCGCTTCCCGCCCTCGCAAGAATTGGAGAACCGGCAATGTTAAATGCCAAATTTTCCCCGTCCGCAATTCTCGACAATTCCGATTTCAGAAGAACCGCAATTTTATTCGAAAGCGAAAAATTTAACAAATCATCGTCTTCAACCGATTTTGCCACGCGCAAAAATTCGCCGTGATGCGGAGTAATCAAAGTTCTGTTTTCCTTCGCGCCCGCGATTATGGATTTTGAAATTGCGTCGGCGTCGAGAACAACTTTCGCCTCTGTATGCTTCAACACTTCCGAAACCAACGCCAAAGTTACCGGATTGTTTGAAAGCCCCGAACCCGCCAATACCGCAGTTTCTTTTCCCGCACGCTCCCTAAAAAGGGAAAACGTTTCCAACGCCAAAGAGCCGTCTTCGGTTGCGGGGCACGGAATCCAAATGGCGGCAGGCTCCGCAGCCGCAAACGACGGCGCAAGATTTTCGGGGACAAACGCGCTGACAAGCCCGGCCCCGCTTCGGATTGCCGCCTTCACGTTCATCAAGGCCGCCCCCGCATAGTTTCTCGACCCCGCAAAAACAAACAAATGCCCGTAGCTTCGCTTGTCGGTAAAGGCATTGCGCAGTTTAAGAAGCGGCTTTAAAACCCTGCCGGTTATAACCGACTTTTTATGCCCGAATTGCGGGGAAAAGCCCAAGTCGGCATATCTGAGCCTTCCCGCAACGCCCCTGTTTTCAGGCTTAAAAAGAGGCGCTTTTGCGATGCCCGCCATAATGCACAAATCGCTTTTAAAAACCGCGCCGCAAGGCTCGTCCGACATTCCCGCAGGCAAATCAATGCTGACTTTCAGTTTTGCCGAAAGCGCGTTCGCCGCCATTATCGCATCCCCCAAATTCTTGCGAAGCGGAGGTTTTAAACTCATGCCGGCAAGCCCTTCCAAAACCAAATCATACTCCCCCGAAATTTCCGAGACTTCAAAAACCGAATTTTTGAATAAAAACAATTCGCCGCAAAGTTTTTGCGTATTGGGCTTTAACCTGTTTTTATCCGTAAAAAACACTTCGATTCTTGAAGACGGCAGCCTGTTTAAAATTTCCAGCGCCGCCCCAAGCGCGTCGCCGCCATTATGCCCCGAACCCGACAGCACAAGGATTTTAGGGGAATCTTTTAAAATTCTTCCGAATTCCCCCAAAACAATTTCGGCTGCGGACTTTGCCGCCGATTTCATTGCCAAAAACTCTTTTGCACAATCGCCCTTGAAGAAATCCGCCTCAAATTCCGCGCTTTCTTTGCAGGTTAAAATGCTGTCGCAAAAATTTTCCATAAAGCTATTTTACGGCAATTGCGATTGCCTCGGCATAGTCTTTCAAATGCGTTATGCTTATTAAAATTTTGGAGGCCCCGATTTCTTTCAACCGCTTTGCGGCGACATCTCCAAGCACCGCACATGGCGCTCCGTTTGCGTCGTTTTTTACCCCAACGCTTTTTGGCGTAATTCCGCCGCTAAATCCCGTGCCCAAAGCCTTGACAATCGCCTCTTTTGCGGCAAACCTCGCGGCATAGTGGATGTCGGGAGACTTAAATTTTTCGCAGTATTCAATTTCAAAATCGCAAAAATTGCGCTTTAAAAACTCGTCGCAATAGCGAAGGCGCATCGAGGCTATTCTCGCGACGTCAACCAAATCTATGCCAACTCCAACCGCCGACATTATTTAAGAAGCCCCTTCATTTGGCGCACAGCCTCTTCCAAACCGCAAACAAGAGCTTTTGAAACTATCGTATGCCCGATGTTAAGCTCGTTAAATCCGCCCAAAGCGACGATTTTGGAAACGTTCACATAGTTTAAGCCGTGCCCCGCGTTTACGGTCAAGCCTATCGACTTGGCAAATTCCACCGCGTTTTTTATGCGCAAAAATTCCCTTTCAAGCTTTTGAGGGTTTCCCCACGCGTTCGCGTAAGCCCCCGTATGCAATTCCACGACAGGCGCGCCTATTTCCTTTGCGGCTTCTATCTGCTTAAAGTCAGGGTCGATGAAAAGCGAGCATACAACCCCGATATTAGAGAGCGCGGCAACCGTATCTGAAACTTTCAAGCGGTGCAAAACGACGTCCAAGCCGCCTTCGGTTGTAATTTCCAAACGGTTTTCGGGCACAAGACAAGCGTAATCCGGACGCACTTTCAAGGCGACTTCCAAGACGCCCTCAGCGCATGCCATTTCCATATTTAAAGGCACTGAAATATTTTCGCGCAAATTAAACAAATCCGCGTCCGCCATATGCCTGCGGTCCTCGCGCAAATGGGCCGTAATGGAATCGGCACCGCCTTTTTCCGCAAGTCGGGCAAGCTCCAAAACATTCGGTTCAACCACGATGTCCGAATTTATATCAACGCCGCGATAGCGCGCCTGACGCAAAGTCGCGACATGGTCAATGTTTACTCCTAATTTAACACTGTTTTTCATTTGAAATTTCTCCATAGCGAAGGCATAAAAAGAGCCAAAACCGCATAAAATTCAAGCCTGCCCATAATCATTATTATCGACAATAAAAATTTGGACGAAGAGCTTAAAAAGCCGAATGTCTGCGTAGGCGAAGTCTCGTTAAGG
>JAGBWO010000119.1 GCA_017629765.1 Opitutales bacterium
AACCTGTCAAACCACGCGAGCGCGCTGCCTATAAGGAAGTTGCGGACTTCGTGCCTGCCGTAGTTGAAACACAGCGTTCCCCAGTCGCGCTGTTCGCCCTGCCGCGGGTCGGAATGCTCGTAAAGGCATGAGCCGTCAAAACGCGCAAGAGCGAAAAAGTCGCGCGGAAAGTGCGCAGGAACCCAGTCCATAATAACGCCTATCCCCGCCTGATGGAACTTGTCGACCATCTCCATAAATTCAAACGGAGTTCCATATCGGTGCGTCGGCGCGTAAAAGCCCGTAACCTGATAGCCCCAAGAGCCGTCGAACGGATACTCCGAAAGCGGCAGAAATTCAACATGGGTAAAGCCCATTTCAAGGCAGTATTCCACAAGCTCGTCGGCGATTTCGGCATACCTAAGCGGTCTGAAACCGTCTTCGACCTTGCGCTTCCAAGAACCCAAATGGACTTCGTATATCGAAAGCGGCTTCTTCTTCCAATCGGTTTTTTCGCGGCTTTCCATCCATACGGAGTCATTCCATTTATAAGATGAAATATCTGTGATTATAGCTGCGTTATAAGGGGAAGGCTCGAAAGAAACGGCGTACGGGTCGGTCTTCAAAAACGGAGTGTCGGAATGTTCGGGCAGAATTTCATATTTGTACTTCACGCCGGGCAAAAGACCGGGTATGAAAATTTCCCATATTCCGGAAGAGCCGAGCATTCTCATTTGGTGGTACCGACCGTCCCACTCGTTGAAATTACCGACAACGCTGACGCGGCGCGCGGTCGGCGCCCAAACAGAAAACGCCGTGCCTTTCACGCCGCCGTAATCTTTGACGTGCGAGCCGAGCTTGTCGTAAATTTTATGCTCGTCGCCCTTGCCTATCAAATAGAGGTCGTCTGAACTTAAAGACGGCAGAAAAGAATAAGGATCGTAAAACTGGCGCACCTCCCCCGCATAAGTCGTCGTGCGCAGCCTGTAAAAGAATATGTCGCGGTTCGGGATTTCCACTTCGTAAAATCCGGCATCGTCCAATTTTTTCATCTTGTACCGGAGCCTCATGTCGTCATTGACATCGACGACTTCGCAAGTTGCGGCGTTTATGACATACGCCCTGACTACGACGCCATTTTGCGTTTTATGCATTCCCAAAAAGTCGTGCGGAGAATTTGAGCGTGCATGCAGGATTTCGTTAATATCTTTTTTTGACATTTTTCAGTTTTGGGGGAAATAAGTTTTTATCAAAATAAATCGCGGGAGCTTCTAAGCGACAACGGCTTGGACAGAATTTCGGACATTACAACGGCGTTTGCAAGATTTTCCCTGTCTTTAAAAAGCTCCGCAATTTTGTTCCCGCCTTCGTGGCAAACATAGCAATCCCCGCAGATTTCTCCGCTTAAAACAGGATTTTTCAAGCGGGCGGCGTTTTCCGCCTCTATCGCGCGCAGCCTGTCCTCATACCCGGAAAACGGAGAGCCTTCAAAACCGTCCGATTTCCGAACGGGTTGCGGAATTTTCGGCGCGCGCCGGCTGAAATCCGAAGCGGAAGCGCGCTTAAAAACATCCGCATCCGCGCTTTTTCGGGCGGAGGGCGGCGTTTTAAAGTTTCTTTCCGTGTTTCTCCTTGCAATATCCCTATGCGATTTTTCCCTTTCAAGGTCCTCCATATAGCCCTTAACAAGCTTTATGATGAAGCCCCCGAAAAAGAAAATCACAAAAAATATTATTGAAAGGATGTCTTCCATTTAGGCGAATTTATTTGTTTTGGTTCGGCTTTGCGCCGGAAATCGAATCGCGCATGCGGGTATCGGACTGTATGTTCTGCATTTTATAGTAGTCCATAAAGCCCATATTGCCGTTTTTGAGGGAATCGGCAAGCGCGAGCGGAACTTGCGCTTCCGCTTCCACGACTTTCGCCTTCATCTCCTGAATTTTAGCCTTCATTTCCTGCTCCAACGCGACTGCCGCCGCCCTGCGGATTTCCGCCTGAGCCTGCGCCATATTCTTGTTTGCGATAGCCTGCGCCTCCTGCAATTTGGCGCCTATGTTTTCGCCAACGTCAACGTCGGCAATGTCGATTGAAAGGATTTCATACGCAGTGCCGGAATCCAGCCCCCTGTCGAGAACAACCTTTGAAATTCGGTCGGGGTTTTCCAAGACATACTTGTACGTTTCGGAAGAGCCGATAGTTGTTACAATGCCTTCGCCTACTCTTGCAATTATGGTTTCTTCCTGCGCGCCGCCCACGAATTTATCGAGGTTTGTGCGGACTGTTACGCGCGCTTTTACCTTTACTTGAATGCCGTCTTTTGCGACAGCGTCGATGGAGGTCTTGCCCGAAGTTGCCGCAGGGCAATCGATTACCTTGGGGTTGATTGAAGTTCTCACCGCTTCGAGGACGGTCTTGCCCGTGCCTTTCGTCGCAAGGTCGATTCTTGTGGCGTCTTCCCAAGTCATGTTCATGCGCGCCTTGTTTGCGGCGATTAGAGCCTGAATTGTCTGCAACAGCGCGCCTTCTGCCAAATAATGCTTTTCCAAATCTTCAATCGTCAAATCCAAGCCCGCCTTGACGGCAGTAATACGCGCTTCCACAATCTGTCCGTAAGGCACGCCTCTAAGCCGCATTGCAAGAAGAGTCACCATGCTGACGGGCGCGCCCGCGAGCATAGCCTTCAACCATGTGTTAAAAAAGCTGAATATCACAAACAAAACAACAATTACCGCGATTACGGCAACCACTGCAAGAATTGCGCCAATACTTATCGATGCAATGAACATATTTTCCATATCCTTTAATTTTTAGATTTTACCTTTAATTCAAATGAACTGCTGCCGACAACCACGATTTCGGCCCCCTTTTTGAGAAATGAACCGTCCGAATTTGCGGCGTCGTAAACTTTTCCGTTTATTTCGACTTTCCCGTTCGGCGCCATATCCGTAACGGCTGTTCCGCACAAGCCGATTAAAGCGTCTTCGGCTTCCTTCATATTATCGGAATTGCGCCCCATTCCCAAACCGCCTTCAAGCACAAATTTTTTCCACAGGCTCGTGGTCTTGAAAAATCTGCCGAAAATCGCCAAAAGCGCAAAGGCAAGGGCGATTGAAAAAACGCTCTTCCAAACACTCAAAACAACGGCGTAGGAATCGGGAAGCCAAGAGCCTTCGGGCAGGTTTACCCCCGCCGCGACCAAAGAACCCAAAATCAAGGCGACGCCAAAAAACGCGCAAACAAAAGTTCCTGTAAAGAGGAATATCTCAAGCAAAATCAAAACCATTCCGATTCCGAACAAAACCGCAGCCTCGTAGCCCGCAAGCCCCGCCATGTTCGAGCCGAGAAACACAAGCAGCAAGACTCCCGCCCCGATTATTCCAAAAACGCCGAAACCCGAAGTTTTCAGCTCCAAAAACAAAAAGAACATTCCAATCCCCATCAAAACGGCGGAAAAAGAGACAATG
>JAGBWO010000120.1 GCA_017629765.1 Opitutales bacterium
TCCGGTGGTGCGGGCGTAGCCTTGCGCCATAAAGCCGCAGCTTTGCTCGTGGCGCGGAAGAATGGTTCTTATTTTTTTTGATTTTGAAAAGGCGTCATGCAAGTCTATCGACTGGCCTCCCGGATAGGCGAACACCACTTCGACCCCTTGTTTTTCAAGGGATTTTACAATGATGTCCGATCCCTTCATTAGAACTTTCGGGGCTTTTTTCGATTCGATTTTATTGCTCATAATATTATTTGAAAAATTCAAATGGTAGCCAAATATCTTTTTACTTCAATCAAAAAAGTTTCAAAATATTTAAAAAAAAAGCTTGGAAAACATCTGTTTTTTATGTTAATTTTAGCAAAAAGTTAGAAAGCCGTTATTGCACAAATGAGGTTTTGGCTTCGTTTGGGCTTTATTTGCTTTTATAAATAATCTTTTTTGCAGAAACATTGAAGCTCTTTGTTTTTTGCGGCACCCATTTCTAAGAACAAAACAAAACAATCACGAACATGTACGCAAAGTTGAATAAATTATTGATGGTATCCGCCCTTGCGGCCATTTCAATGTCGCCTTTTGCCCTTCAGGCGCAGTCCCTTTCGGAAAAGGGCGTTAGCGAATTGCGCGACGAGGCCAACAAATTTATAGAAGACCAGCAATTCCTGATGGCGCGTCCGATTTTGGAAGAATTGGTGAGGCGTTTTTCCGAAATGGATGACAAATCTTTATTGCAAGACTTTTATTTCTTTTTGGGATATTCTTATATCCAAGAATACCAAGGGATGACGAGCGCGACATATCTTGAAAGCGCGATTCCTTATTTTGACAAGATTTTGAAGGAATTCCCGGGCGGAGAGCGCGCGCCGACTTCAATCGAACTAAAAGCGAACTGCCTGCGCGGGCTTGGAAAGTTCAGCGAAGAAGCCGAAACTTGGGGCTTGAAGCTGCAGTCTCCGTATGTTGAAAAGCTCAACAACGCCGAGCGCTACGCCATATTGAAGCGCATCGCCCAGTCTTATTATAACATGAAAGATTGGGAAAAGGGCGAAGAGTGGTTTAAAAAGATGTATTCTTCCCCGTTTGCAAACAAGGAGGACAAAACATACGCCGCGGTTGCTTTAATCCGCACTTATTTGGCGCAGGAAAATTTCGAGGAGGCGAAAAAGTACTTCTCAATGCTTACAAACAAGGCTCCCGCGAGGTACGATTTGGCTTTGTCTGTCGATTTTATGACGGCGGGAGACAAGCTTGTAGGCGAGGAAAAGTACGCTTTGGCCGCGTTGTGCTATACCTTTGTTCTGACAAAAGACCAAATTTTGGAATTCTTTAATGAATACAAGGCAAAAATCGACCGCCAGATGGCTTCTTTGAAGAATATGAACAGCAAGCATCCCGACATACCCGCGCTTGAAATCAAGCAGAAGTATGCCGAAGCAAACATAAAAGGAATTTCTTCCATTCCCGATTACCGTTCGCAATTCCTCGCAAGGAAGGCGCGCAACTTTTTCCTCACAAAGCGCAATTATGAGTCTTTCTGGGCGTATCGCCAGCTGATTGACGCTTATCCGAACGACAAAATGATAGAAGACTATTATTTCGCCGCTTTTGTTTGCGCCCGCCAAATCGGCAAGGAAAGCCAAATCGACACGTTGGGCAGCGAATACCGTGAAAAATTCGCCGAAGGCAAATATTTGAAGGATATTAATTTGCAGTATGCTCTTTTCCTGTTGGATAAAGGCAAAACCGACGTCGAAAAGCGCGACAAATTCTTCCAGATTGCAAAGGAATCTTTGGCAAGCGAGCCCGACGGGGATGCTTCCGGGGAATATATGTTCCTTATGGGAAGGGAATGGCTAAACAGCGGCGAGCATACGGCTCTTCGCAAATACATGTCGGAATTTATCGAGAAAAATCCGGACGCCACTCCTGTTGACGGCGCGCTTTACTGGCAGATGCTTTCGCATCTTACGAAGTTTGAATATGCCGACGCTTTCAAGCTCGCAAGCAAGCTCGTTGAAAATTATCCCGACAGCATTTACATCGAAGACGCAACTTTCCGCAGGGCTATTGCGATTTTCGGCGACGGCCAGATTTCAGACGCCGCAAAATATTTCAACGAATTTATTGAAAACTTTGAGGCGGCGGGCAGCAAGCTTATAGGCGAATCGCGCTTGTTCTTGGGCGATATTGCCTTCATGGAGCAGGATTACGAAAAGTCTTACGAGGAATATATGAAAGTTCCGGACTGCGCCGACGTAAGCCAAAAGACAATAGATGCGGCTTTCTTCCAATGCGCTGGAATGCTTGAGGCGGCAGAAAAGTTCGACAAGCAGTCGGAGGTTTTGCTCCGCTATTTGAAGGAATACCCCGAAGGCAACCTTCCTATGGCTTATTACCTTCTTGCCCAGCCTTTGTCTAAGCAGGGCAGGTCGGCCGACGCGGTAGCGGGCTATATGGATTCTTTAAAGAAGTTTGGCGGAGACGCGAAAAACGACTCTATCGACAAAATTATCTCTTCTTATCCGCAATTCTATTCGGACGCGAAAATTCAGCTCGACGCCACGACGGACTTTTTGCAGAAGCTCGTTTCAGACCGCAAATTCTTCGAGATGTTTGTAAACGATCCCGCAAAGCGCTATCAGTACACCTTGAAATTTCCGGATGTAAATCCGCTTGTTTACGCCAAGTTTAAAATCAAAATGGGCGAAAAGAAGGCGGAATTCGACAAGGAAATTTTAGTTGAAAACAAGCCTATTGTGGAGCTTTTGAACCTTTACAAATCGCAGCAGGCCAAGTTCCCGAAAATTTCTCCCGAAAACTTCTTCAATTCTCTGCTTAACGAAGCCAAGTCGAAGGGCGACAAGGTCTTGCAGCACAGAATGGAAATGGCACTCGATGAAATCGGCAAGCTTAAAGAGCGTCCGCAAATGTTCAGCGAAGTCGACTTCAAAGGAATGCCGTTTAAAGTCGTCATTTGGATGGGCAAATGCAACGAAAAATACAGCTTGGATTCCGCAAGAAGCGCATTGCAATATGTTGTGGATTCCGACTCCGACTACCGTTTGGACGCTTTGATTGCATTGGCCGAGCTTGAAGCGCGCAACAGCAATTACGAAGTTGCAAATTCGCTGTTCAAGAAAGTTGAGGAAGAATTCCCCCTCGATGAAAAAGCCACCTACGCCGCGATAAGGCAGGGTGAAATGTTCCAAAAAATGGGCAAGCTCGACGAGGCGAGAACCAAGTTTAACGATATTTTGCGCACTCCTGCGTGGAGAGGTCCCGCGCATGCCGAAGCTCTTTTGAAGCTCGGAAAGCTTGAAGAGGAGCA
>JAGBWO010000121.1 GCA_017629765.1 Opitutales bacterium
GGACGAAAACTCAATCAGGGTGCGCTCGATATGCTCGAAGACGGGCGGCGTCCGCCATGTGGAAATCTGCCCGAAGTTAAAGAATATTCTTTTGGAGAGGGAAGCGAGATTTGGATGCTTGTCGCCAAGAAACTGGTCGAAAAAGTGGAAGCAGATTAGAGATAAGTCCGGATTCAAAGGCTTGTGGGTTCAGGACGTTCTTCGACATACCTACGCAAGCTACTTTGCGAAAAGATACTCCGACTTGCCCCGCCTCCAACTCAATATGGGACACCGCGACCTATCACTTCTGCGCTCCCGATACGTCAATATGTCGCAAATCTCTAAATCCGACGCTGCCGACTTCTTTAACTAAACTAACGGGCGTAGTTTTTATAAATATGAATTGCTGAAAGGTTGGCGGAAACAAAAAAACGCCGTTTGCATTTTGCAAGCGGCGGTTGAAAATGCGCCATAATCAAAAGTTGCGGGGCGTGCTTGCGGCGGCTATTTATTGTTTTTCGCCGGCGTTATAGCGGCTTATCCAGAAATTTGACCATTCGGCAAAATCGCCGATTTCAAGATGTTCGCGCGCCTGTCGCATCAAGTCTAAAAAGAATGAAATATTATGGATTGAAAGCAGTGTGCAGGCGAGCATTTCATTTGAAACCACGAGGTGTCTTATATACGCTCTTGAGAATTTTGAAGCGTAGCTTTGGACTGTTTCGTCGATTGGAGAATGGTCCTCTTTAAAGCGGGAATTTTTCAGGTTTATTATGCCGTTAACGGTAAAGGCGTTAGCGTGGCGCGCGAGCCTTGTCGGCATCATGCAGTCGAACATGTCTGCGCCGAGCGCAATCATTTTTAAGAGTTGGACGGGCGTTCCGACTCCCATAACGTAGCGCGGCTTGTTTTCGGGTAGATATTTTGCGGAGGCGTCAACTTGTTTTAGCATTTCTTCCTCCGGTTCCCCGACGCTCACTCCGCCGATTGCATATCCCGGGAAATCCATTTGCGAAAGCTCTTCGGCGCACATTTTGCGGATATCGTCGTAAACGCCGCCTTGAACTATGCCGAAAGTGAGGTTGCCGTCGGCAAAGCTGTCATGGATTTTCTTGCAGCGTTTTGCCCAGCGGATTGTGCGCTCAACCGATTTCAGGCAGTCGCGCTTTTCGCATGGGTAGGGAATGCATTCGTCCAAAACCATGCGGATGTCGCTGTTAAGCTCCCTCTGGATTTGCATGCAGCTTTCGGGAGAAAGGAAGAGTTTTGCGCCGTCCAAGTGCGATTTAAACGCAATGCCTTCTTCGGTGATTTTGCGCAGTTTTGAAAGCGAAAAAGCCTGAAACCCGCCGCTGTCGGTCAAAATGGGCTTGTTCCATCGCATAAACCCGTGCAGACCGCCGAATTTTTCGATTAGAGACGAGGTCGGGCGGATGTTCAGATGGTAAGTGTTTGAAAGAATTATTTGCGCTCCCGTATCTTCTATTTGCGCGGGCGTAAGCGATTTAACCGTTGCCTGCGTGCCTACGGGCATAAATATAGGCGTTTGGATTTTTCCGTGCGGAGTTGTTAAAACGCCCCTTCTTGCGCCTTTTTCTGTCTTTAAAACTTCAAACATCTGAATCAGAGAATGGGGGCGGGAGCGTAATTTTCGGCTTCGGGATATTTTTTCAGCCAGAATTTCACGCGTTCTGCAAAGTCGAGGGCCTGCGCTTTTGCCATGCCTGTTTCGTTTTTGCCTTTTTCCAAAATATTTTGGAGCGCGGGCATATCGAGCGGCATTCGGCTGTCGTTTGCGAGGCGTTCAAGCAAATCGTTTTTGACGATTTTGCCCGCGCGCAAGTCGCGCAAAGTCGCGACGGCGTGTTCTTTTATGACTTCGTGC
The DNA here is from genome assembly GCA_017629765.1 of Opitutales bacterium. Taxonomy (GTDB): domain Bacteria; phylum Verrucomicrobiota; class Verrucomicrobiia; order Opitutales; family Intestinicryptomonadaceae; genus Intestinicryptomonas. The sequence continues at coordinate 1,868 of JAGBWO010000121.1, forward strand.
GCATCTTCCCTCCCGATGCCGTTTTTTACCGCCTGCATCATCACGGTTGTGGTTAGCAAAAACGGCATATACTTTTCTTTTTCGGCATCGATTACGGGCTCGTTTATTTCCATTTGCATTGAAATTGTGAGGAATGTCTCAAAAAGCCCGTCGATTGCAAAGAAAGTTCCGGGAAGCATGACGCGGCGGACAACAGAGCAGGATACGTCGCCTTCGTTCCACTGGTCTCCGGCAAGCGAAGCCGCCATTTCCATAAAGCCTCTTATAATTACTTGGAAGCCGTTTAGGCGTTCGCAGCTGCGGGAATTCATTTTGTGCGGCATTGCCGAAGAGCCGGTCTGCCCCTTTGCAAAACCTTCGCCCGCGAGTTCGTGGCCCGCCATTATGCGGAGCGTCTTTGCAAACGAAGAGGGCCCCGACGACAGCTGGTACACTGCCGCAACGGTTTCAAAATCGAGCGAGCGCGGATATACCTGCCCCGTCGCCCCGAAGGAGTTTGAAATGCCCAAGTGTTCGAGGACAAGCTCGTTGAGTTTCAAGGCTTTTTCCTTGTCTCCGTTAAACAGTGTAAGTTGGTCGAGCTGGGTGCCGATTGCGCCTTTCAGCCCGCGCACGGGGTAGGTATCGATAAGCTGTTGAAGCCCGCAAACCGCGCGCAAGAGGTCTTCGCCGAACATTGCGAAGCGTTTGCCGAGAGTCGTAAGCTGCGCGATTACGTTGTGCGTGCGCGCGGCGTAGGGATATTCGGCGTATTTTTCCGCGTAGGATTTGAATGCGGCAAGCGCCGCCACTGCCTTCATCTGCGCGAGTTTTAGCGACTTGTACACTTGGATCTGCTCGACGCATTCGGTGAGGTCGCGGCTTGTCATGCCTTTATGGATATGCTCAAAACCCGCCAGGTCGCAAAATTCTTCGATTCTCGCCTTTACGTCGTGGCGCGTGATTTTTTCGCGGGCGTTTATTGAGGCGACGTTTATATTGGACTTTGCTTTTTCGTAGGAATCTATGGCTTCTTGGGGGATGTCCAAGCCCAGCTCCTTCTGCGCCTTCATAACGGCAATCCAAAGTTCGCGTTCGAGTAAAATTTTTCCTTCCGCGCTCCAAATATTCTTCATTTGGGAGGAGGCGTATCTTTCTGCCAATACATCTGCTATCATGATGGCTTTTTATATTGGCGAAATTTTATTCCTTTTAAAGATTAAAATTAGCTCTTTAAGGGAAAAATGAATTTTTTTGAAATGTTGAATTTCTTGACAAACATTAAATCATATATCAAACTTTTCCGCATACATGAAAAAGACTATCCTTTTTACTCCCGAAAATCGCGCAAGGCGCGCATTTACATTAATTGAAATCCTCATTGTCATTGCAATAATTGCGGTTCTTGCCGCCTTGACAACCCGCATTGCCGATTCCGTGACCCAGGCGCAGGGGCGTTCGAGAGCCGCCGCCGACATGGCCGCAATCGCGGTTGGGCTTGATGCTTTCAAGGGAATGTACAACGATTATCCGCGCCTCAATTCAAAAGGCGGCGTTGAAAATTGCGCGCGCAAGCTTTATAAATGCCTTGCGGGGCAAACCTACATGAAAGTCGAGGACAGACAGGTGAAGTTTATTGATGTTGACAAGGAGTCGGATTACAAGCCGCTTTTGGACGTGACATTGATGCGCATAGGCGACCCTTCCGATCCGGATGCGCCCGTTTCCAATTACGACAACGACAAAAACGCGTTTATAGATCCGTGGGGCAACCCATATTTGTACTATTACGACACTTCGATTATGGTGGGTTCCGTCGGCGCGTGGGAGGGAACTTCGTTCTTCCTTATGAGCATGGGCGAGGACGGGGAGTCTGCCGAAGTCCAGTCTATGTTCTCAAGCGGAATAATGCCGAACGAGGACGACTATCGCTCGGACGTGAAAAATGCCGACAACGTCGTTTACGGCTGGGATTGATTCCATCTTAAAAAATTTGTTGAAAATATCTTAAAACTAACTCATTATAAAACCCGATTATGAAAAAGAAAAATGCATTTACTCTTGTGGAGCTTTTGATTGTAATTTCGATTATCGCCGTTATGGCGGGTCTTTTGATGCCGGCAATCGCGGGAGCCCGCAACAAGGCGAAGCGCAGCACGTCGAAGACTTTCATGGTTCAGCTCGCAGGGGCTATCGACCAGTTTAAGACAGAGTACGGCTTCTATCCGGAATTTTTGGTTGAAAAGGAGCGCGTAAACCTTGCAGACGGCAACAATGCCGAAAATCTCATAAAGTCTCTCACGGGCAGAAACATTGACGGCTCCAACCTGTCGGATGCCGACAGAAAAAAGTTTAACCGCCGCATGCGCTCGTTCTTTACTTTCGACAGCACCGTATTGCAAAAGAAAAACAACTCTTGGAAGATTGTGGACCCCTTTGGAAATCCCAACATCTACATCTGCGTGGACAAGACCGGAGCGGGTTCCATACGCAAGGGCTATCCTTTGGTTTCCGACGGCATTTCCGCCGAAGACTTTAAGGAAATCGTTCCCGACGTGGCTTCCGGAGTGCGCAAATCGGTAATTGTTTTCACTTTGAAAAAAGACGAAACCAAGACGGGCGCGGACTACGAGGCCGACGATGTGTTTTCTTGGGTAAACTAATATATTTCTATGTTAAAAAGAACAAAAAAAGCATTCACTTTGATAGAGCTTTTGGTTGTCATTTCAATCATAGCTCTCATCGGGTCGGGCAGCGTAATGCTTGTGAACTGGAACTCAGGCAAGCAGTCTTTGCGCACCGCCCAGCAGCAGCTTATGTCGGCGTTTGAAGAGGCGAGGCTCTTGTCATGCTCTAAAAACGCCCGTTCAAGGGTTTTGATTTACAAAGGCGACGATTTGACGCGAAAACTGCGTCAGGTCGGCTTGGTTTATGAATATTTCGATGAAGACGGCAACAGTTTGGGGTGGGCTTCGTATTCCAACGCCATTATGCTTCCGAAAGGCGTTTTCTTCGTTCCCACATCGGGCGAGTACAATGCCTATGCCACTCTTCCTGAAACTTTTAAAGGTCAACGGCTTATGTACAGCACTTTCCGCAACGGAACGACAGGGGCTCCGAGCATAGTGGGCATATCCCACTTCGGCAGCAGAAAGCCGCAGAGCATGGGCGAAGGCAACGGAGACTGGTATTGCTATGAGTTTTCTCCCGAAGGCTTGTCTGAAAATCCGAGCGCGCAGATTATTGTCGCAACGGGCAGTCTGAATGCGTCGGGCAAATATGTGCAGTCAAACCCTTACGATATTTTGGGTTTTAGGATTGTCAAGAGCGGCAAGTGTGTAGGATTTTCCGATTATGCTGAAATTGAAGGAACTTTCCAATGATTTTGAAACTTAAAAATTTGAAGAAAAGAGCTTTCACTCTCGTGGAAGTCATGATTGCAATAGGCGTGCTGTCGGTTTCGCTCACCGCGCTCATTGGCTTGTTGTCGGCAATTTCAACAAAAGTCGCCGAAGTGAGGGCGGCGAGCAAGGCGATTTCAATTGTGGCGGATTTGGAAGTCATATTGAAAGGGAAAGCTTTCGACCAAGTTTACACTTGGGTGCGCAATCCCCGCCAGGATTATGTTATTTATTTCTGGGACGAATATGCGAACGACGACGAAGTTGACGATCCTTCGCTTGTTTGCGTGTCTTCCGAAGACAAGGGCAGAAGGGTTGGCGCGCCTCCGAATAGCGAAGAGTTGAAGCGCACCGAAGGCAATATCTACCGCGTAATTTTAAAATTGAACGAGGATGCGCTTGTGGGCTGCCATACGGAATTGGCTTCTCCCGAAGCGGAATACAACGGCGGTCCTTTGCCGAGTTCGGCGGATATGTACGGCGAGGCTTTTCTTCCGATAACCGTTGACGTTTTGGTTGATCCCGTAAACGACATTATAATTGGAAGCGGAGACGAAGAGCAGAACAACCAGCGACGCGTCCATACCGACTTAACCATAAAAATGAGGTAGTTTTATGCCGAAACAAACAAACGATTTTAAGGCGCGCAAGGGTTTTACTTTGATTGAAGTCTTGGCTGCGGCAACCATTATGGTCATTATCCTTGGCGCGGTTTTGCTTGCTGTAAGCGACGTATTGAGGTCTTGGAACGAATCGGCGGGCAAGATAGAGGGCTTTTACGAAGGCGATTCTCTTGCGGATTTTATTCAGCAGGACATGCAAAGCATGATAATGAAGCGCGACGGCAAGGCTTGGTTGCAGGTTTCGTATCCCAACAACGTCGGCATGCTTACGGGCGCAAGGCTTGGGGGCATTCCGCTCCGTCCGCCGCAGATTATGTTCTTTTCCCCGACTTATATCCGCCCGCGCTTTGATGCGGAGCAGCTTATGACAAAATCAAATCAAAGAACTCCGATTGCGGGCAGCATTTGCGCGGTAAAATACCAGATGAGCTACAAAAGTCCGTTCCGCACCGGATCCGCAAATGAAGGCACAAATTCAAGACAGCCAAACGCTTTTTACGGCTTGTACCGCGCCGTCATCGATTCGAGGTCAACTTTCGAGGAAGCCCTTGGAGAGGCCCAGGGAGATATGAATACGGTTGAAAACGCAATACAGCGTTTCTGGAACGGGACATGCTCTATTTTGAATGACGAAGGCTATTACACAAAGGGCATAGACTTGAAAAGCTGGGTTTTGTCCCCCGAAAACTTCATATCCTCAAACATTGTGGACTTTCAAATTACCTTTGCGGTAATGTATCCGAAGGAAGGCGAGGTAAAGCAGTATGAAAGCCCTTACGAAATCGCCTACATCGAGCCCGGAACTCCGTTTACGGTTGCAGACAAGCTTTATATTGAAGGCAAGCTTTATCAGCGCACAAGCGGTGGCGGGAAATCCTACATAATGCCTACGGAAGTTGAAAACGGCTTTCTTGCTTTCGCGGAAGTTTCCATGACTTTTATTTCCGACATCGGAGCGCAGGAAATACGCAATCTTTCGGGCGAGAACAAACAGCAGCAGTTCAAGGAGTTGCGTATGAAATACGGAACTACCACAACCAGGAAAATTTCATTTTTGGTGCAGCCTGCCGAATAATATATTTATATGGAATTATCTTCAGAACAAAAAGAAGCCGTAAAACAGTGGATAAACGACGGGGCAAAGCTTGTCGACGTACAAAAACTTCTAAGCGAAAAGTTCAATGTGAAAATGACTTATATGGACGTTCGCTTTTTGGTTGACGATTTGGACTTGACGATGCGCGACCCAAAAACGGAAGTCAAAGAGCAAGCGCAACCTGAGCCTGCCGAGCCTGAAACGCCAAAACAAGGCGTGACAGTGGAAGTAAATCCCGTGCAAAGACCGGGGGTTTTGACCGGCGGCAATGTTAGGTTTTCCGACGGGGTTCAAGCAACTTGGGAGCTTGACGCGGACGGCAGGCTTCATCTTGGCGGCGCGGCGGAAGATTATCGCCCTTCGCAAGAGGACATTGCGGATTTTCAAGAAAAATTGCGCGCTATTTTAAGCGGCAACGTATAGTTTTTCGCAAAATTTTTTAAAAAAGCTCCCGGTTGTGCATCGGGAGTTTTTTTTGTCGTTTTAATGCGGTTTTGGGCGCATATTTTGTTTTTTTCTTGCAATGCCTTTAAATTGGCTATTTAAAAAAGAGGCTTTACCTCATTCAAAATAGGAGAATAGGTTAAGCAAATGGAAATACCAAATCCTCATATTCCCTTCAAATTCCGCCCGAAACTTTTGGACGCCTTGCGCGGATACAACTTAAATGCGTTCTTTTCCGATTTGGGCGCGGGCGTCATAGTGGGCATAGTTGCCCTTCCGCTTGCAATGGCTTTTGCAATCGCAAGCGGAGTCAAGCCTGAGGCGGGCATATTTACGGCGATTGTCGCGGGCTTTATAATTTCCGCATTCGGAGGCTCGAAAGTCCAGATAGGCGGCCCGACGGGCGCGTTTGTCGTAATTATATCGGGCGTTGTGGCAAAATACGGAATGCAGGCTCTTTTAATTTGCACGATGATGGCGGGCGTGATGCTTGTCATAATGAGCGTGATGAAGATGGGCTTTGTGATTAAATTCATTCCAAGACCCGTCACAATAGGGTTTACCAACGGCATTGCCGTGATTATTTTTTCGACGCAGATAAAGGACTTTTTCGGGCTTAAAATCGAAAATATGCCGGCGGATTTCTTCGGAAAAATGGAGGCTATATTCGGCGCCATCGGTACCATTGACTGGCGCACGACCTTGGTTGCCGCAATTTCAATATCAACTATTTTGTTTTGGCCCGTAAAGTGGCGAAAGCGCGTTCCCGGCTCTGTTGTCGCCTTGATTGTCGGCACTCTTTTTGCGGCTCTTGCAGGGCTTGATGTTGCGACGATTGGCTCCACCTTCGGCGGCATTCCCGATTCTTTGCCTACGTTTTCCATGCCCGAATTCAAATGGGCGGACTTGCAGGGCCTGATAGTTCCCTCTCTTACAATCGCGATTTTGGCGGCGATAGAATCCCTTTTGTCGGCGGTGGTTGCCGACGGCATGATTGAGGACAAGCACGATTCCAATCAGGAGCTTATGGCGCAGGGCATCGCAAACATAGTTTCTCCGCTCTTTGGCGGCATTCCCGCAACCGGCGCGATTGCCCGTACCGCCACAAACGTTAAAAACGGCGCGAAAACCCCCATTGCCGGCATAATTCACTCCATTACGCTTTTGGTGATATTGCTCGTATTCGCGCCGTGCGCAAAGTATATTCCGATGAGCTGTCTTGCCGCGATTTTATTTGTCGTATCGTACAATATGGGAGACTGGCGCGAATTTTTGGTCATAAAAAAGATGACAAAAAGCGACGCCTTGGTGTTTATCATAACATTTGCGCTTACCGTGATTTTCGACCTTACAATCGCGGTTGAAGTGGGAATGCTTCTTGCCGCCTTCCTGTTTATCAGGCGCATTGCCGATTCAACCCATATTGACGCATTCGACCGCCAAGTCGAAAATTTGGAAAACCTCGAAAGCTTGGAGGGCTACAACATTCCGCGCGGGGTTATGATTTTCCGCGTATTCGGCGCGCTTATGTTCGGCGCGGCGGACAAACTCGACGGCGTTTTGCGCGGCAACGCAACTCCGCCGAAAGTCGTAATTCTTAGAATGCGCACGGTTATGGCTCTCGATACCACTGCCATAAACGCGCTTGAACGCCTGCATTCAAAGATACGCGCAACGGGCGCAATTTTGCTGCTTTCCGGCACCCATTCGCAGCCATTGCAGATGATTTTCAAATCGGGGCTTGCCGAAATAATCGGCGAGGAAAATATCTGCCAAAACATCCACATCGCGGTGGAGCGCGCTGAAAAGCTGATTGCCCTTATGGATGCGGGGGAAATTGAGGAAAAATAATTTTGAAATTTCCTAACGGGAGATTGCCAATGCCGGCAATCTCTTTTTTTTGCCCCGATATTTGCGCATGATAAATGCCGGTTGTCTCGGACGGCGCGGGGATGGCTTAAAAGCTTGTTTTGGATAAATTTTCCGGCTTCGGATTTTGGCGGTTAAACCAAGATTTGCAGTTCGGAATTTTTCAAATCCAAATATTTTTTTGCGCGGCGAAGGGCGAGGGCGGTCGAAAGCGTCGTGTTTTCAGGAGTGTATGCGAAAATATTTTCCTCTCCCACGATGTTTTGCGTTCCCGAATTTTTCAGTATGCTTGCAGTTTCGGGCTGGACTTCGCAAAGCAGGAGAACCCCGCCGCGCCTTCTCATTTGAATGGCAAGCTCCGCGATGTCGCCCGCGCTTGTGGCGTCGAAATTTATGGCGTTGCCGAGTTTTAAAAGCAGAACTTTCAAATTCGGGGTCTCGCAAATTCTGCGGACTTGGTCCTGAAAAACTTCGCTTGCGCCGAAAAACAGATTGCCGCCGACATGCACGATTGAAATTTCAGTCGATTTGCCCTTGTCGGATTTCTTTTTCTCCCTGCCGTCGTCGCCTATGTCGAGCTCTATTACTTCCGGCGAGCTTGCCTTCTTTAAAAACAGCAGGATGGATGCGCATACGCCGGCATAAATTGCGTCGTCAAGCGAGCTTATTATGCCTGTAAAAAAGGTTAATAGAAAGACTGCCGTATCTGATTTTGTGCTGCAAAGGGCAAGTTTCAATGTCCTTTTGTTAAACAGGGTGAAGGCAAGCACTATTATTACCCCCGACAGGGCGGGGCGCGGAATATATCCTATCAAATTGCCGAAAATCAAGATGCCAAGCAGCATAAAAAGGCCGCTAAAAAAGTTGACGACGGTTGTTTTTGTCCCCGCGTCCGCTCCCGCAGCCGAGCGCGTTAGCGAGCCTGATTCAACCGTGCCGGAGAAAAATCCCGCAAACAAATTTGCCATTCCGAGCGAAAAAATTTCCTGGTTTGTGTTAAGCCTTTCGGCGTTTTTTGCCGCGAGGCTCTTGCCTATCGAAGTGGATTCTATCACGCAAAACAAAGCGACAGCCAAAGAGGCGACAATCAAGCCCCTCAATTCAAGCCCTTCGAAATTCGGCATGGAAACTTTCCAGTCGCTTACGTTTACGGAATTTACATATGCAACGTTTATATCAAGGGCGTCTTTTAGCGTTGCGCACAAGATGGAAGCTACAACCAGCGCCACAGCCTGCGCGGGGAGGCGTTTAAAGAATTTCTTGCAGGCAAAAAGCGTTGTTATTGCAATGAGCGCAATGGCGATTGCCTGCCAGTTTGAGTCTTGAATATGCCGGAATGTTTGGATTATTCCGCCGACGAATTTCCCGGAGGAGTTTTCAATCGAGGTTATGCCGAGCGCGCTTTTTAGTTGGTTTGATATTATTAAAAGCGCACCCGCCGATATGTAGCCCGTAACGACTGTTCTGGATACATAGCGCACAAAGTTCGTAATCTTAAATATGCTTGCGAATATCAAGAATGCTCCGACTAATATGACTATCGCCGCCGCCGCCGCGACTCTTTGGCTTTCATCGGCAAGTCCGAGAGACGCAAACGCGCTCATAAGCATTATTGCCGATGCGTTGCTGGGTCCGAACATTATGAATCTCGACGAGGAAAACACAAGGGATGCAAATGCCGCAATTATGCAGCCGAAAAGCCCGTAGCTTATAGGAAGCCCCGCAATCATCGCGTACGCGATGCTCATTGAAAACGATAGCATTGCCACGCTTATGCCCGCGCGCAAGTCTCCCGCAGCTTTTTCCCTGTTGTAATTGCGCAAGACTTTCGCAATGGGAAACGGTGAAATTCCGCCTTTTGTGTTCAAAATTCCTTTTAGGACTTTCTGGGGTATGTCGGAATTTTGCGTCATAGTTTTTCAAACGCGTCAACTCTTGCGGGCGGCAGGTTCGCGTATACTTTTGCGCACTCGACGGGGCGCATTTTTGTGAAGCCGACCTCGTCGGGGGCGCGGTTTAAATTGTATGTGAATTGGATGAACCGCGCGCCTTGCGGAAGAATGTTTTGGCATTCGCTTAGGATTTTTTCAGATACGCTCTTTGGAAGGCTCAAAAGCGGCAGGCTTGAAACGATTGCGCATATATTGCGGGATTTGCCGGCAAAGAGTTCCCCCAAATTTTCCGCGCTTGAATTTATCACGTTTATTTCGGGAAATTTGCGCTTTATTATTTCGCACATTTTCGGGTCGAACTCTACGCAATAAAGGTTTTTTTGCGGCAGCCCGGATTTTAGCAGCTGGGCAGTTATCGACCCCGTTCCCGGACCAAGTTCTATTGTTATTCTTTCGGAGTCTATTTTTGCAAGAGACGCCATTTTTTTGCCCAAAAAACGGGAGCTTGGCAATATCGATCCCGTAAAGCGGGGTTTTGTGAAAAAACGGGATGTAAATGTTAGAATGTCGGAAATTCTGCCATTCATTTTTTTAACCTTGTGGCGTGTAAATATCGTGAAGCCTGATAAGCCCCGCGAGTTTTTTTTCTGAATTTAATACGGGCAAAACGGAGAGCTTTGACTTGCGCTCTTCCATGAGCCTTACCGCGTCCCCAAGGCTTGCGCCCTGTTCTATTGTTATGGGGGAGCGCGTCATTATTTCTGAGGCTTTTGCCGAGTCTATTTCGATTTCGTTTTGAAGCATTCTGCGTATGTCGCCGTCGGTAATAAGACCGAGAAGCCCGAGATTTTCATCGACGACGCACGCCGCGCCGAGAGGCTTTTTTGTCATTGTAATAACCGTTTGGCGGATAGTGTCGCCTTTGGAAACGAGGGGGCATTCTTCGAGATTTTGCATCACGTCAGACACCTTGTAGGTGAGGTTTCTGCCCAGTTGCCCCGCAGGGTGGAACTTGGCAAAATCCGTTTTCGAAAAGCCTCTTGCCTCAATCAGCGCGCAGGCTATTGCGTCCCCCATTGCAAGCGCGGCGGCCGCGGAAGTGGTGGGAACTATGCCGAGAGGGTCCCCCTCGCTTTCAAAGCTTGCGTCAAGGGTTATGTCGGCATTGCGCGCCCTAGGGGAGTCGGGGTTTCCGACAAGCGCGATTAATGTGGAGCCGAAGCTCTTCAAAACGGGCATAATCCTAAGGCATTCGCTTGTAGCCCCGCTGTTTGAAATAAGTATTGCGGGGTCTCCGTCCTCGTATATGCCGAGATCTCCGTGTACGGCTTCGCATGCGTGCAGAAACACTGCGGGCGTTCCCGTGCTTGTCAGTGTCGCGGCAATTTTTCTGCCAATCCAGCCTGATTTTCCCACTCCGCAAATTATTATTTTGCCCTTGTGGCTTAATATCGCGCTTACTGCTTTTTCAAATTCTGCGCCGAGCCTTTTCGACAGGGCTTCGATTGCTTTGGCTTCGCTTTTTAAGACTTCTTTTGCGGCTTTTGTGAAAGTTTTCATCGCTTTATATTTTTGCATCAAGCATATTTCGGGCTTTTTCCAAGTCTTCGGGGGTGTCAATTCCGACAACTTTGTAGTCGCTTTCGACAAGCGACATTGGAATGCCCGCGTCAATGAAGCGCAGCTGCTCCAAGCTTTCGCAGGTTTCAAGCGAGCTTTTGGGCAGTTTTGCGTATTTTTGCAGGGCTTCCCTTGAATAGCCGTATATTCCGATATGCTTCAAATATTTGCGCTTTTTAAGCCATGCGCCTTTGTCGTTTTCCCCGCGCACGAAGGGCAGGGGGGAGCGGCTGAAATAAATGATTTGCCCCAATGAATTTGTCAGGACTTTTACGTTGTTTGGGTTGGACAGCTCTTCAGCGTCTTCAATGGGGGTTGCGGCGGTTGCTATTTCGCAGTGCGTTTTTGAGCGGATTTCAAAAATCGAATCTATAAGGCTTGGTGGTATGAAAGGCTCGTCGCCCTGCACGTTGACAACAAAGTCCGCGTTGATTTTATCGAGGGCCTCGACAATTCTTTCCGTGCCGTTTTGGCATTCGGGGCTCGTCATTATGCAGTTTGCGCCTATTGATTTTGCAAATGAGCCGATTTCGGGGCTGTCTGTGAGAATGAACACGCCCTGCGCGTTTTTTGAAGACAGGCATTTTTCGTAAACGTGTTCAAGCACCCGTTTTGAGCCGAGCATGGCAAGCGGCTTGCCGGGGAAGCGCGTTGAGCCCATTCTGGTCGGGATTGCGATTGCGCCCGAAAGCAGCATTGCGGTCTTAAAAATCGTGTTCGCGCCCTTCGTTTTGTCCACATCGTTCCAGAAGTCTTTTTCGTCGTCGGGGATATCGATGTTTTCGCTCAAATGGACATAGTAAAAAATCGCCGCGGCAATGGCAATCAGCAAAACTCCGAGCAGGCGGAAAATGGCGATGTATTTGCGCTCTGAAATCCCGTTTGTCCGCAAAGAGGAGTTTACATAGGAATCTTCATAAGACTCTTTTCCGCGGATAAGCATTGCAATTCCTATGCAAGCGGGTATTGCCCAAAGGGCAATTTGAAAAATAGATGTAATGATGCCTTTCATCTTTTTTAGAATTTTATGCGAAAATTAAAACTTTTTGTCAAACGCTCGTCAATGTTTTACTTGTGGATAAACGAATTAAGGGAATTTTTGCCGCGCCTTAGTTTATGAAAATCATTAACTTTGTCTTGACGCCGCTTGAAGAAAACGTTTAAATGTTTCGTTAAATTCTCTTAATTAAACGGGGTTCAAATATATATGATTACGCTAATGGTTGTTGTTTTTATGCTCGGATATGTTGCAATCGCAATGGAGCATAGGTTGAAGATAAACAAGTCGGCAACAGCGATTACTTTGGGGGTTGTTTTATGGACGATGTACATCTTCATAGGGGATGCGCAAGTTGTCGAAATCAACAAGGAAAGTTTTGACTTCTTCTTGAAGCTTCATCCGGAGTCGCTGAAAGACAGCCTTTCTTCCCAAGTGAGTTCGTTTATCGGCAACTACCAGATATTAAACCACTTGGGGGATATTGCGAGCATCCTGTTTTTCCTGCTCTGCGCAATGACGATTGTCGAGCTTATAGATTCGCACGGCGGATTTGCAATAATCACAAAGAGAATAACCACAAAAAACAAGCGCAAGCTCTTGTGGATTATCGCAATATTGGCGTTTTTCTTGTCTTCCGTCTTGGACAATCTAACTAGCGCGATTGTATTGGTTATGCTTGTAAGAAAGCTTTTGCCTGAACAAAACGACAGGTGGATTTTCGGCGGGATTATCATAATAGCGGCAAACAGCGGCGGAGCGTGGTCTCCCATCGGCGACATAACGACAATAATGCTTTGGATTAACGAAAATGTAACAAGCTCAAACCTTATAAAATATCTGTTCCTGCCGTCATTGGTGTCTTTGCTTGTGCCTCTTATAATTCTTTCAAAAAAGATAAAGGGCGGGATTATTCCGAACAAGGTTGAAACCTACGAAGAGGCGGAACACCATCTGCCTTACAGGTTCAGGCTTTCGATTTTTATCTGCGGGGTAGGCGGATTGATTTTTGTCCCTGTTTTCAAGTCCATAACGCATTTGCCGCCTTTTATGGGCATATTGCTTTCGCTTGGCGTTCTTTGGGTATTTTCTGAAATCGTTTACAATCTGTTTAGGCGCACTGTTTCCCACGGAATGCGCAGAATACCTTTCATCCTGACAAAAATAGACATGCCCACGATTCTATTTTTCTTGGGGATTTTGATGGCGGTTGCGGCCTTGGAATGCGTTGGTGTTTTGCATTCTGCGGCTGTTTTTTTGGATAGGGAAGTGCATAATACGTATTTAATAAACACGATAATCGGTCTGCTTTCTTCGGTGTTCGACAATGTTCCGCTTGTCGCCGCCTCAATGGGGATGTATCCGATAGCGACTCCCGAAATGGTTCAGGCCTCGGCAAATCCCGAATATTTGTCTCACTTTGTGCAGGACGGCACTTTCTGGCAGCTTCTGACTTTCTGCGCGGGAACGGGCGGCAGCATTCTGATAATCGGCTCTGCGGCGGGCGTCGTGGTAATGGGGCTGGAGAAAATAGATTTTGTGTGGTATCTGAAGAACATAACCTTGCTTGCGCTCTTGGGGTTCTTCGCGGGAATCGGCACATTTATGCTTCAAATGTTGATATTCTGATTATGTAGACGCAATAAGTTCTAAATAAAAGTTTAGAACTTTTGTTTTTCTTTCAGCATATAATATTGGCCGGCATCCCTGTATTTTATGATTTTTGCGGGATTGCCGCCGACAACCGCGCAGGGAGGGACGTCTTTGCTGACCACCGCTCCCATAGCGACAACCGCGCCTTCTCCTATTCTTACTCCCGGCGCGATACAGCATCTGCCGCCAAGCCAGACATTGTCTTCAATTATTACGGATTTTTTAATGACGGCCTTATTGAATGGCAGGCGGTCGGGCTTTTGGAAATCGTGGTTGTCGGTCCATATGAAAACTTCGGGGCCTATTACGGCATTGTTTCCTATTTTCAGCCCGCCTGTTGCTCCAAAGGTACAGCCCGGGCTAATCCACACATTTTCTCCGATTTCCATATTTTTTGCGGAGAAAATTTTGACTTTTTCGGCAATATAAAAATTTTTGCCGGTCTTTTTCAGGCGTTTTGCATAAATAAATTTTCTAAGAAATTTTGAAAGCGACATATCATCCTTTGTATTTATTCTTCAAATATTTTTTTACCAGCGCGTTAAAATTGTCTTTTGTAAGCCTCAACATAAATTCATCGCGGAACGGATTGAATCTTGTGGGCTTTACAAGGGTGGAATTCCCTCTGATTGCGGCTTTATACGGCGTCTTTTCGCAAACGGCGAAGAGGTGCTTTATCCTGCCTAAAAAATTTGCGCCTTTTTCGCTGTTTGCAGTCAAAATCGAAGTTCCTTTTCCGTCGTCCAAATCCTTTTTGTATTTTGCGACCTTCCAAAAGTCTCCGATTGTTATGTCGCCCTGCCTGGGGGTGGATTGGAACGGGCAGGTAAAGCATGATTTTCTTATGGACAAATTTTTCAGGAAGGCAGATACAAACGGGTTTTCGCTTGAGTTGCTTTCGTATTCCGATTCCGACGTTTTAACGGAAATCAGAAATTCCGAATTCCAGCCGCGCTTTTTATCCCTGAAATTTATGCCCTCGATTTTTTCATTTTGCGGCACGGCGTTTTCCAAAAACATTTTAAAGCTTTTGTATGACGGCGTTCCGTGGCAAACGATGTCGACTGTTATTAAATTTTCAAAGTCTTTTTTCAGGAAGTTTTTCAAGCCCGCTATTTGGCATGGGGTTCCCGCGAATAAAACAGGCTTGTTTTCGCTTAGGATTTTTTTCGTTTCTTTGTAAATGTTTAATGTGTCGCTTTGGTAATATTTTGAGCCTTTGAATAAGTTTAAATCTTCTTCTTTGTCTGAAATTTTGTGTATGGCTTTCCATTCATCATCGTATATTGCGCCAACAACATAGCCTCCGTTTTTTAAAAAATAATCCATCATTATTGTTGACGCTCCTCCCGACGACGCTCCCGACATTCTGA
>JAGBWO010000122.1 GCA_017629765.1 Opitutales bacterium
GCTTCGGAAGAGAAGAACTTCAAATTTTGCGGCTTGTTGGGAGATGCCGCGACCGTCCATAAAATCGCCTCCCTCACGTTCGCGAAAGGGGAATCCGCCGAAGTGTAAGAGGACGGCATATCCGAAATTCTGCGCGAGGGCTTGTCTATTGAAATCTTCTGGAAGATTTTTCCGAAATCCGCAAAATCCTCTTTTGAAAGCCAAAAATCCTTAGGCGAAATGATGTCAAAATCCCTTGATATTTGCCGCGTTTCGCCGCCTTGCGATTCGGTTTCGCGCTCAGATTCCGCGACAAGAAAAACAACGGGGCTTGCGTGCTTGTCCATATAAGAAAACAAAGACATTGCCCGCTCGGAGGCATTCTGCAAAAACACGGCATATTTTGCGTTTGGATTTTCAGTCGTACTGCTCATAAAAACTGCACTTATATTTTATCATTTTTAATCTTTGTCAAGTTATGATGTTTTATTGTTGTAAAAAATACCGCATTTTGCGTTGATAAGGGAATGACAGACTATTCTTGGACAACATCGAGGGAGGCGGGAATACTGATGCACATATCGAGCCTGCCTTCAAGGCAGGGCATCGGCTCTTTCGGGGAAGGCGCGGAAAAATTTTTGGACTTCCTCGCCCTTTCGGGAATAAAATACTGGCAAATATGCCCGCTGACTCCGACGGGGTTTGGAGACTCCCCCTACCAGTCGTTTTCGGCTTTCGCGTACAACACATATTTCATAGACTTTTTCGAGCTTCAAAAATTCGGGCTTATTGGCGAAGGCGACGCAAATAAACTAAGCGGGCTTCCCTCAAAAAAATGCGACTACGGGGCAGTCTACCAAACCCTTCCCGACATTTTAAGGAAAGCCGCCGGCAAATTTTTTGAAGGCAAAAAGCCGCAGCTTTACGATAAGACTTTCGACGATTTTTGCGAAGAAAACAAAGACTGGCTCGAAAACTACGCCCTGTTTTGCGCCCTGAAAAAACGATTCAACGGCGCGTCTTGGACAAACTGGGACGCCGATTTCAAAACAAGAAAAAACATAACATTGTCCGACGCCGACAAGGACGAAACAGCTTCGGTAAAATTCGGGCAGTATGTGTTTTACTGCCAGTATATGCGCCTAAAAAGAAAGGCAAATTCCCTAAACATAGAAATCATAGGCGATATGCCCATTTTCGTTTCCGAAGACTCCGCCGATGTCTGGGCAAATCCGGAACTCTTCGACTTGGACAAAAATCTCTCCCCTAAAAACGTTGCGGGAGTCGGGCCCGACTACTTTTCGCCGACGGGGCAGCTTTGGGGAAATCCGCTATACGACTGGAAGTCGAATAAAAAAGGCGTATACGGTTTTTGGGAAAAACGCCTCAAAAAAGCCTTCGAGCTTTACGACGTCCTGCGTCTCGACCATTTCAGGGGATTTGCCGACTATTGGGCAGTTCCCGCAAATTCGCAAGACGCCTCAAAAGGCTCGTGGAAAATCGGCCCCGGCAAACAATTTTTTGAAAAGATGCGCGAAATTTTCAAGACGGAAAAATTCATAGCCGAAGACTTGGGAATTTTGTCGGAAAGAGCCGTAAAACTTTGCAAAGACATAAACATTCCCACAATGGCGGTTCTCCAATTCGCATTCGGCTCGGACGCTTCAAACCCGTACCTTCCGCACAACCTCTCGCGCAACATAGTCTGCTATACCGGCAC
>JAGBWO010000123.1 GCA_017629765.1 Opitutales bacterium
AACCTGCTCCATAATCAAAAAAATGGCAGGGAGAATAAAAACCATCGGAATAATGCGCAAAAAAAAAGACCCGGGAGAAACCTCCCAAGTCTTTAATATTAAATGGTGGTAAGGACTGGATTCGAACCAGTGAACAGCATAACTGAACGGATTTACAGTCCGCGCCCTTTAGCCACTTGGATACCTTACCAAGCATTTTTGAAAGTATTACACAGTACGAATTTTTTATTCTTTGCCAAGCTTTTTTTTAAATTTTTTTATCCGCAAAAAACAGGGCAAGGAATTCCGCCACCCTGCCCATTAAAAGCATAATGTTATTTGCCGGCATTTTTACGAACGGGCGGCATCTCCGTCATTTTGCTTTCGCCGCGCAAGATTTTGCCGATTTCCCCTGTAAGATAGAGGTAATAGTCGCTGCCCATGCCTTCGTTTGTGAGAAATTTGCAGCCGCCCATTTCCGATATATCGTCTCTTATTTTAAATATCGCCGTGCCTTCATCGACTTCGTCGAACATTGCAACGTATATCATTTTTGAGCCGTTGTCTATCATGGCTTTTGCGAGCGTCCAGTAAAATTCGCCTTTAAGGCGCGGCGCGCTGTTAAATTCGGCCGACTGCCCGCGGGTTTTCATAAGGTTGTGCCAGCTGAAACCGGGATAAATTACCGGAGCATAGTCGACATTCATTTCTTCGCAGAACTTCACGTCTTTTGAAACTCTGTCGTTTAGAAGCTCAAGAAGGGCGTCTTTCGTCTCTTTCGTGCCGTCGAGCTTAAACCTGCCGGGGTTCCAAGGCGAAACCACGTCGCACATTTTCATTATTTCGTGAAGCTTCGGGTCGGGCAGAGTGTCCAAGTCGAGAGTTCTGAACGTTGGCGGAACTCCAATCATAATCGAGCATCCGCCGTATTCCTTGTCTTCCTTCAAAAATTTGATGAATTTTTCGATGCCCATAGTTTGGAGGTCGTAGGGCCTGTCGACAAAGCCCAATCCCCAAATAGAAACCAAAGGCTTTCCGTTATGGAAAAGATAATTCGTGTTTTCGCCGCCTGTGATTTTCAATTCGTCAACCAAGAACTTCCAGTCGTCAATGAGCCTTTGTGAAATATCCTGCCCCTTGCGCGCCCCCGAAAGGTCGTACATAACAACCAAAGCCCTGCCGTATTTCTTTGACGCCTCCTGCGCGTTTTTCAAAATTTTCACGCCGTCGTGGCGGTAATGGGGATTTGTAGTTCCGAAAAACCTTTGAACCATAGCCCCGTCGATGCCGTATTCTTTCATCCACTTGAAGTGGGTGTCGACAGTCTGATAGTCGTACGACGAAAAAACCTTCACGGGCTTGCCGTCTTTTATGAATCCGCTTTCGTACTGGTTTTCGTATTCGGACATCTCGGGAAGAGCCTCCACCGTGCAGTTGTCTTCGGAAAAGCCGCGAGACCCCCAATGCACCCAGCCCCTGCCGGAACCGTCGCCCTTTGCCCTGAACCATCCTTGATAGCCAGCCATCACCTTGCCCTTGTAGCTTGAATGGATTGGATTAGTTCCGTGCTTGGACTGCGCGAAAAGCGAAAGAGACGCAAAAGCCGCAAGCCCGCAAAGCAGAATTTTCATTTTATGCATAAATAGATTCCCCCGTTATTAAAATGTTGCGTAGAAAATTTATGCTTAAAATAGGGTCTGTTTGAAAAAAATAAAGCCTTTTTTGAGGCGCAATGCAAAAATTCAAACAGAGTCGGTAAAAATGGAAATATCCGAGGCGTTTTTCACGATAAAAGACGCGGGCAATTCCGGAGATTTTTTGGATATGTCGGCAAAGAGGCGTTTTAATATTTCCTTTTTGCCTTCGCCTAAAACAAGCATAAAAATTTCATGCGAATTTAAAATGGCGTTCGCCGACATTGTAAGGCGCATTTGCCCGCTTTCGGGATGCCTTGCGGCGACAAACATTCGCTTGGTCGTCAAAGCCTCCCGCCCGCCGGGAAAAATCGAGGCAGTATGCCCGTCCTCGCCCAAGCCGAGAATGACGCAGTCGAATTGAGGGGTGTCGGCGCAATACTTTTTGCCGGTGTTCGGCTTGTCGCCGATGGCCTGGGTACGCA
>JAGBWO010000124.1 GCA_017629765.1 Opitutales bacterium
AGCGGAAGCCGCTCCTGCGGAGGACGCTGAAAAGGCTGCGGAATAAGGGGTTTTCTTTGATTTTTTTAATTCCGCAAACAACGCGTCCTTTTTCGGGCGCGTTTTGCGTTTTTTTCAAGAAAGGCAATGACGATATATTTCACAGCTGTGGCTTGCGCTGTTTTGGCGGCGGCCGCCGTAAGCGCGTTTCTTTCGGATAGGGCTTATGTCGGCTCGTACCGCAGGAGAATGCGCGAAAATGTATATCATTGCCTAAAATGCAGGTCGATTTACACATCCCGCGCGGCAGGCGAATCTGCGGTTTGCCCCGTTTGCGGCTACAGAAACGGACGTATCAAATTCTAATAAAAAATACCATGAATCAGAAAATTATAGTTCTCGACTTCGGTTCGCAGTACACGCAGGTTATAGCGCGTCGCATTCGCGAGTGCGGCGTTTATTCGGAAATTTTGCCCTACAATACAAAAGCGTCCAAAATCAAGGGCGATGGTTTGTGCGGCGTGATTTTATCGGGCGGGCCGGCAAGCGTGCTGTCTCCAAAATCTCCGCGTCAGGATCCGAAAGTATTTGAATTGGGCGTTCCTGTTTTGGGAATTTGCTACGGCTTGCAGCTTATGGGCAAGATGCTTGGGGGTAAAGTCGTTTCTTCAAAACAGCGCGAGTACGGGCACGGCAAGCTTTCTTTCAAGTCGTCCGACAGCCTCCTTTTGAAGGGCATCAAGTCTCCGATGACTGTTTGGAATTCGCACGGCGACCGCTTGGTTGAATTGCCAAAGGGCTTCAAGGCAATTGCCACAACCGAAAATTCCGAATACGCCTTGATTGAAAACAAGGAGCGCAAGTTTTTCGGGATGCAGTTCCATCCGGAAGTCGCGCATACCATTGGCGGAATTGAAATCATAAAAAACTTCCTGTTCGGCATCTGCGGCTGCAAGGGCGACTGGAATATGTCCGACTATGTTGAGCGCGCAATCGCAAAAATTCGCGAAACCGTAGGCGACAAAAAAGTGATTTTGGGATTGAGCGGCGGCGTTGACTCTTCCGTTGCGGCGGCGTTAATCCACAAGGCAATCGGCAATCAGCTTACCTGCGTATTTGTTGACAACGGGCTTTTGAGAAAGAATGAGCGCAAGTCGGTCGAAGACCTTTTCAAGCGCAATTTCAAGATGCGTTTTATTACCGCAAAGGCGGCGCCGCTTTTCCTTAAAAAATTGAAGGGCGTAACCGACCCCGAGCGCAAGCGCAAGATTATCGGCAAAACTTTTGTCGAAGTGTTCGATAAAACCGTAAAAAGCATCGGACAAGTTGATTTTTTGGCGCAGGGCACGCTTTATCCCGATGTTATTGAAAGCGTTTCAATCGACGGAAACCCCGCGTCTTTGATTAAGAGCCACCACAATGTCGGCGGATTGCCGAAGCGCATGAAGCTGAAACTCCTCGAACCCCTCCGCGAACTCTTCAAAGACGAAGTGCGCGCTCTCGGCAAAGAGCTTGGCTTGGCGCACGACGTATTGTGGCGCCACCCATTCCCCGGACCCGGCTTGGGCGTGAGGGTTGTCGGCGAAATTACAAAAAAGCGTTTGGACGTTTTGCGCGAAGCGGACGCAATCCTGATAGAGGAAATGAAGTCGAGCGGTTATTATGGCAAGGTATGGCAGTCTTTTGCCGTATTCTTGCCCGTAAAAACGGTTGGCGTTATGGGCGACGAACGCACATACGACAACGTTATCGCGCTTAGGATTGTTGAAAGCTTGGACGCAATGACGGCGGATTGGGCGCATATTCCGCACGAATTGCTCGCCAAAATTTCAAACCGCATAATAAACGAAGTCAAAGGCGTCAACAGAGTCTGCCTCGATATTTCTTCAAAACCCCCGTCAACCATCGAATGGGAATAAAATAGAAATTTTAAATTGCGCTTGGAGCCATATTCCAAGCGCAATTTTTTTGTCTGCATGCGGTTTTTCTTTTGCGGGCTTGGAGAAAAATCAAAGTATTCGCAATTTGATAAACTTTGGCGAATAGGATTGCGTTTTTTTTAAGCATTGTAATAATTATAAAATGAAAATTACAGATAAGTTAATTGCAAGCAGGATACAAATTGTTTGCAGGATTTTGTCGGTTGTATTGTTTGCTTTCGTCTTTATGCTTTTTATTTGCGGTGCATTTGCAAATGATTTTGACTTTTTTGATAAGACTTTTAGGTGGCTTGATAATGTTCTTATAGTTGCGGCAGTTGCGCTTTTTCTGTTTGTATTTGTTTTTGTGATGATTTCTTTGAAGCAAAAAAAGCGTTATGAACTGAAAACAATGCTTCAAATAGATTCGCCTGAAGGGGAAATTGCAAAGCAAGTCTCAATCGAGCTATGGAATACTTCACAGGAAGCGTTAAAAATTGAGAAAATCGGCTTTTTGTCGGCGGAGTGGCAGAGAAAGAAAGTGCATGGAAAATTTCAAGAAGAGCTTGTTTATTTTCCTGTGGAGGTCGCGATTGTTTCAAATAGAAAGCCGCCGTTTGTTTTGGAGGCGGGGGCATTGGAAGTTTTTACTTTTGATACGGAAGAAATTTTTTCTTCCTATACAATTTACAAGTTTTTTTACGACATTGCTCCCGCCGGCAGAAAATTAAAAATTTTCGATGGCGACGCGTCCGAGGGCTGTTTGAGAATACGCGTGAAAGACAAGCGATTGAGATTGTTTTCCAAAAAATCGAAGTCGCTATATTTGCAAGTTTGGCTGATGCTTGCCTGCTTTGTCGCCATATTTTCAGCCTTGTTTTTGTTTGGAAGTTTGTCGAAATGAAAAGGCGGGGGAGCAGGTTTTTGGGG
>JAGBWO010000125.1 GCA_017629765.1 Opitutales bacterium
CCGAATCCACGCCGAGCATTTTGCAGATTGCCCCGCTTGACTTGCTTAAAATGAATACGAAAGGCGACATCGCCTTGGATAGAGCGGACATGGGGACCGCGGCTATTTTTGCGATTTTTTCGGGGTAGGCAAGCCC
Organism: Opitutales bacterium; assembly: GCA_017629765.1. Classification (GTDB taxonomy): domain Bacteria; phylum Verrucomicrobiota; class Verrucomicrobiia; order Opitutales; family Intestinicryptomonadaceae; genus Intestinicryptomonas. Next base: position 137 of record JAGBWO010000125.1, read on the forward strand.
GAGCCTTTTTGGCACAAGCTCGCCTATCACAAGCGTGAAGAATGTTGCGCCCACAACTATAATCGCCTTTGCCGCAAGCAGGGCGTATTCGTCGGGGATAGGCGTTTTTGCCAGAATTTTCGCGAATTTTTCGCCGAGCGCGTCTCCCGAATATATGCCCGTCAAAATTCCGATCAGCGTTATTCCTATTTGCACCGTCGAGAAGAATTTATCGGGATTTTTCGCAAGCTTCAAGGCTTGCGCGCTTCTTTTTCCGCCTTTTTTTGCGTCGTTTGAAAGCTTTGATTTTGAAGCGGCGACAATTGCGATTTCCGACATCGCAAATATCCCGTTTGAGAGTATTAAAATTAAAATAATGGCAAAATCCATCGGCTAATTTATCTTAAAGCTTTCGATGCCGAACTTCTTGTAAAGCTTTTCAAGCTCTTCGGCGTTGTCGGAAATGACAAGGACTTTGTCTCCCGCGCTTAACTCCGTGTTGCCCTGCGGAACGAAGTACGCGCCGTTTCTTTTCACCATTACCGCCAAGGTGTTTTCGGGCATATTTACGTCCATGAGCCTCTTGCCGTTTTCAAGCATTTTTTCCGATACGACAATTTCGGACATTGTGGATTTTATGTCTTCCGAAAGGGCTACCCCGAATTCGTCAGAGGAAATTTCATTCGGCTTTATGAGGTTTAAGACTTTTGCGGCAAACCCGACCGTCGTACCCTGCACCAGCAGGGAGAGGATTGTTATGAAAAACACCACGTTGAATATGAGGTTCGCCTTTTCAAGATGCGCGAGCATCGGATATGTGGCGAAAATAATGGGGACCGCGCCTTTTAACCCGACCCAGCTTATGTAGTATTTTTGCGGCCTTCCGATTGAAAAGGGCAAGAGGCAGAACAGAACGCTTAGCGGACGTCCCAAGAGTATCATAAAAGCTCCTATTCCAAGCCCCAATCCCGCTATCGGCAGGAGTTCGCTCGGGCTTACCAATAGTCCCAAAGTCAAGAACATCGCAATCTGCCAAAGCCACGCGAAGCTTTCAAAAAACGAAGTTATGGCTTTTTTATGCGCAAACTTATTGTTTCCAACAACCAAGCCGGCTATGTAAACTGCCAGATATCCGTTGCCGTCGAGCGTGTCGGTAATCGTGAAAGTGAACAAAATTAGCGCCAAAAGCAAAATCGAATAAAGCGACTGGTTTGCAACGTTTATTTTATTTAAAGCGTACAGCGTTATTCTGCCCAAAATCCATCCCAATGCCGCGCCAACCGACATTTGTATTATAAAATCCGTTGCGGATTTTTCCCAGTTAAAACTGTCGGAAGTTATGACTTGTATGAGGAGGATTGTAAGCATGTACGCCATTGGGTCGTTGCTTCCGCTTTCAAGCTCCAAAGTGGAGCGCAGCTTGCGGTCGATATTTAGCCCCTTTGAGCGCAGACGAGAGAATACCGAGGCGGAGTCGGTAGAGGACATTACGGCGGCGAGAAGCAACGACTCCGGAATGGAAAGCTCGAAGTCTCCGCCGATGAAACGGGATAGCGCGTATATGAATCCGCCTATGATTAATGCGGTTAGAAGCACTCCGAGCGTCGCTAAAACCGCGCCCTCTTTCCATACGGGCTTTATGTCCTCATACTTTGTATCCATGCCGCCCGAAAACAGTATGATGCTCAGGGCTATGACCCCGATAAACTGCGCGATTGCCGGATTTTGAAATTCCACGCCTATGCCGTCAACGCCGAAAGCCATTCCGACCCCCAAAAATAAAAGAAGGACGGGGACTCCCCATTTATAGCCGAACTTCCCGGCAATTACGCTCAAAAAAAGCAGTGTGGAGCCTATCAGTAAAATGTTTTCGGGTGTGATTGAAATTTGTAGCGCGGATAAAAACATGGTTTGTATTGGTATTTCTTCGGTAGATTTAGAAAAATATTTAAGGATATGTCCATTACTATTTTGCAAACAATTGAATATGTCAAAGAATCAGCATTGCGTCTCCGTACGAGAAGAACCTGTAATCGTTTTCAATGGCGGTTTTGTATATTTCTTTGAGCTTTTCAATTCCGCCGAGTTTGCCCGGCGTCAGAAACGCGCCGACAAGGCACATTAAAGTCGAGCGCGGAAGATGGAAGTTTGTAATGAGCGCGTCCGCAGAAATTATCTCCTGCGGCGGATAGACAAAGAGCGACGCGTCCCCGAAGTACGGGCAGCCGCAATCTGCGGGCGGATTTTTTCTGCAAAAATCCTCGCTTGCGCGCAGCGACGTGGTGCCCACCATCAGAGTTTTGAAATCTTTTCTGCTTTTCAGAAGGCGCAGCGTTTCGGGCGGAATTTCATAAATTTCCGAGTGCATTTTATGGTCTTCGATTTTTTCGCTTTTTATCGGCTGAAAAGTTCCGAGCCCGACATGCAGGGTTATCTCGTTAAAGGTGTTTCCGCTTTTTTCAAGGCGAGAGCAAAGCTCGGGGGTAAAGTGAAGCCCCGCTGTGGGAGCCGCCGCCGCAACGCGCCGCGAAGGGTCGGCATAGACTGTTTCGTAGCGTTCGTTGTCGAATTTTCTGTCGTAGTCCGGAGACTTTTGGTCGCGCTCTATGTAGGGCGGCAGGGGAACCGCGCCTATGTTTTCGCATAGCTCCACGACGTTTGAAAACTTGTTTTCGACAAACTCGACGATTGCCTGCCCGTCTTCGAACTTTTCGAGAACTTCCGCCTCGAAAATTCCATCCTTAAAAAAACGCGAGCCTGCGGGCAGCTTTTTGCCGGGGCGCAGCATAGCCCTCCAAATATTGTTTTCGACGGGGGCAAGAAGCAGGCATTCTACAAATCCGCCGCTTTTTCTGTTTGCGAAAATCCTCGCTTTCAACACGGCGGCGTTGTTGCGTATGAACGAAAATTGGCGCGGCAGAATTTCGCCGAGCTCGGAAAATCTGCGGTGTTCGATTTCTTCCGTTTCGCGCCTGAACACAAGCAGTTTTGAATTGTCGCGCTTTTGCGCGGGCAGCTGCGCGATGCGTTCTTTGGGAAGGTTGTAATCGAGTATAGAGGCGTCCATTTTTTAAGTCAAAACGCATAAATTTGCAAAAAAAACGCCCAAGGTCAATAGGCGTTTTTTTTTCGCGGTTTTAATTTTTTTCCTTCTTTTTCAAAGACCGCTCCGCTTCAAGCTTTGCCAGCTCTTCGGGGGTTAGGAGGAGCAGAAGCTTGGATTTTTCAATCTCAATCATGTATTGCCCGTTCCCCATTTCGTACTTTTGCTTCATCGCGTATTCGCTTTCGTTTAACGCTTTTTCGTACGAGGCTATTTTTTCTGATATTTTTGCAAGCTCGTTTACGTCGGTGGATGTTTCAAGCTGCTTGCGCAGGGACGCGATTTCGTTGCGCGTTTTCATGGAATATTGCAGGGCGCGCTGGAATTCGTCGTTTGCCTTGAAGCCTTCAACCGTGCTTTTGCGGTAGAAGTGCCTGCCGTCCTTTGATACGATTTCAAGGGGATTGATTTTTGTGCCGTCTTTGAATGTGTACGACGAATATTCCTCAGGGGAAATCGGCACGCATATGTTTGTCTTTAAAAACAGCACGACGTATTGGCGGTTGCTTGAAAAATTGTATCCGCCCAGCATTATTTTGTCGTTTGCCTGGAATTCGCCGTCTATTTGCTTTAACTTCAATTCCAATGATTTTTTCAGCTGTGCGTCGGTTTCCTTTTTTATCTGCTCTTGAAGCGACTTCATTGTGGCGTCGGTTGCCTTCATTATTTGAACGTTGCGCTGGAACTCTTCGTATTTCGGGTATGAGTTGAAGTCGAAAACTATCATGTAGCTTTGCTGCCCCATTTTTACGATGTCGCCCACTGCGGGGGACGCCTCGTTTGCGTTTGAGACCGCGCTTGCGGCGAAAATCGGGAGAAATTTGAATATGTTTATGTTCATTTTATATTTCCTTAAACAGAGTTGAGCTTAAAAGTTCGCTTTTGTTGCTTGAAAACGCCTCCTGAAACTGCTTGTAAAGCGCCTCGAAGGCCTCCTTTGAGGCGACCGCAAATTCGAGGGTTTTTGAATGCGTTGTGGAGGGGTAGATTTTGTACACGCCGGCAAGGCTCGCGTTTTTTTCGGCGTCTTTTGCAAACGGAATTTTTTCCTTTGCGGCGTTAACTTTGTCGACGGCGGTTTCAAGGTGCGGCTTAACCCTTCCCGCAGCTTCGCCCGGAAGCTTGTTTGAAGCCGCGTTCAGCTGCGATTGCGCGTCGATTGGGCTTGCGTGGTAAATCCGTATTTGCGAATTGCCGTTTGTGTCGATTGAAAATTCGCGGACTTCCAGCGGGCCTGCAATGTAAACCTGTTTTGAAATTGAAGTTATGGAGGCTATGTTTATGTAAACCGACGTTTCGTTTAAAAACTCTATGCCGCAGAGCGCCTTGTTTTGCAATGCGCCCTTTGTTTTTACAAAAGAGGAGCCTTGCTGCCCAAAAAGGGCCGATTGGGCAAGCAGAAGTAAAACTGCCAGAATTTTTATTGTTTTTACATTCATTGTTGCAATTTTTAAAAATTTTTTGAATACTTGCAAATGTTAACGATTTTTATTTGTACCGCAAGAAATAATGTTAAGCTGCAAAAATTTAACGGTGAGGGTGGACGGCTCCAAAGAGCCTATTTTGTCCGATGCAACACTGTCTTTTAAGCCCCATGCGATGAATGCCGTGATAGGCCCTTCGGGCTGCGGCAAGACCACCCTTTTAAAGGCGATGATGCGCCTTATAGACAGGGAGGGGAAGTCGTATTTTTGCGGGGAGGAAATCCTTTCAAGCGAATCGCTCGCGGGCAAGGTTGGCTACGCCCCGCAATTTACCTGCGCCCATCCCAAGCTCACTGTCTTGGAGGCGATAGAAGGCGCGCTTAAAATCGGAGAGCGCGACACATCAAAAATTTCCTCGAGGGCAAAAAAAATTCTCAAGATAATAGGGCTTGAAGCCCACGCCGAAAAGTTTATAGAAAGCCTTTCCGGCGGGCAGTTGCGAAGAATAGGTCTGGGCTTGGAGCTTGCCGCGGACCCTCCCGCGATGTTTTGCGACGAAGTAACGAGCGGCCTCGACCCGCTTTCCGAAAACACTATTTTGGATATGCTTAAAAAATTTTGCGGCGAAGACGGCAAAACCGTAATTTGCATTATCCACAACCTCGCAAAGCTCGACTATTTCGACTTGGTGACGGTGGTTTACGAGGGATGCGTGGTCTTTCAAGGTTCTCCCAAAGACTTAAACCGGCATTTTGAAATAGATTCGCCCTTGAGCCTTTATGACGCCTTGAATGCAAAGGGCGTCCGGTACTGGCTTGAAAAACGCCCCCCTCTTGAAGATTTTTGCGCGGGCTGCGACCCGAAGTCTCTTCCTCCGCGCCCCCCGCGCCCGAGCGCGGCGTCGCAAATTCTCATGCTTTTAATGCGCCGCTTCAAGCTGTTTTTCAGGGACGCGGGCTATCTGCTTTTGACAATGGCAATAACTTTCGGATTCCCCATAGTTGTTGTGATTTTCGCATTCGGGGGGCTTCCGCAAATAAGGGGGCTTGCGCTTGAACGCTCTCTTGGAGGGGTGGAGGAATTGCGGGAAACCTTGCGCTTTTCAATAGAATCCGCGCAGACTTCCACTTTGGTGACAGGGCTTATATTGTTTCAAGTGGTTCTTCTCACTCTCATGGGGTCGAACAATTCCGCCCGCGAAATCGCCGCCGAGCGCAATCTCTATGAAAAGGAGCGCCTGCTTGGCTTGCGCCCGTGGGCTTACGCTTCGTCAAAGGTGGTGTTCACTTCGCTAATAGCGCTTTTTCAAGGCGTTTGGATGTGCTGGTTTGTCAAGTTCGTGTGCGATTTCCCGGGGGACTTTTTTGTGCAGGCTGCTGTGCTTTCGGGCGTATGCATTTCGATGACTCTTGTGTGCCTTGCGTTTTCCGCCTTGTTTTCATCGCCGGACAAGGCAAACATTGTGTCGATTTATTTGGTGGGTTTTCAGCTTCCGCTTTCGGGTATTGTGCTTGCGCTTCCCGAGTGCTTGAAGTGGGTGTGCCGTCCCTTGATAAACTCATACTGGGGATGGGCGGGCTTTATGACGTCCATGAAAGACACGCGCCTTTACGACGCCTTTGTCCAGACAAGCCCGTCTTACGAATGGATTGCGGAGCCGGGCGTGGCGGTTTTCGCCCTTGCTATGCAGGGAATAATTGGAATTGCTTTTGTTTTGAAAGGCTGTTATCAAAAAAAGTGGAATTAGAAAAATATTTCTTTTGCCAAGACTGATTTAGAAAAAATATGAAAAGCAGATTTAATCCAGTAATAATCGCAGTTGCCATACCGCTTTTTGCCGTGGCGTTTGCAATTGGGTCGGTTTTGTACAAGAAGTCGGCGTCGGCAAATACGGCGGTTTTCCCCGTCGACGCCTATGTGGAAAGTCCGACTTCGTTTTTCGGCAATAAATACATTTTGAAAGCTCAGGTTGATTCCCAGCTTGCCTACAAAGAGAATGCGGGCAGGCTTTTATGCGTCAGAACTCCGAACGGTTCGAGGGTTGCGGTTATCGTTCCCCCCGAAGTGGACAAGAATATTCAGGCGGGGCAGAAATACGGGTTCGACGTCGAGGTTGTACAGGATGGATCGCTAATTGCAAGGGGTTTGGAGAAATTTTAGATGAAGTCTTTTTTTTATACGCCAATATTTGTTTTGTTTGCGCTTTCGGCGGGGGGGCAGATTTTGCCTCAGGCCCCGTCGGTATCCCCCTCCGCGGCTTCTCCGCAGGCGGCGGGAAACGGCAATGTCCAAACGCAGTCGCAGAAAACCGAAATTGCGCCCGCGACAAACAATACTTCCGTTTCCCTCGCGCCTTCAACGAGCCTTGACAGCGGAACGCTTGAGCGCACCCAGGACAAGCTTTTCGACGTTGAAAGCGACAGCATTGATTTTGAAAACGGTCAGTTCAAGTGGAAGGGAAAAACGTTCGATTTGGGCTCGTCGCGCGTGGTGCGTTCGCGCTTTGAACGCTATCTGGCAATGGATTTGCGCGACCAGAATTTTGACTCCTACCAAAAGATTTTGAAGGAAATAACGGGCGCGCTTTCCCCCGCAAACGACGAAATTTCTCCCGAAGTGATACGCAGCGCGTGGTCAAAGCTTTACGACGCCGCGGAATACGACATCGATAACGACGGCTGCATTGCAATCGCCAACTGCGTGTATCAGGCGTGGAGAATGAAAGTCGAATACGAAAAAGCGAGGGTGCGCGAGGTTCAGGCGGAATACGAAAAATCTTCCGCCGAGCGCGTTCTCGACCAAATGGAGCGCAAGGCGAACATGGACAATTACGAGGCGCAAAAACGCGCCATGTCTACAACGAAAGACAAGCGCGTGATTGCCGTTCCCACAAATGTCAACAAGCTTGCCTTCGCGTCGAAAGAGTATGCCGAAAAAGTCGCGAAAAAAACCTTGAAAGAGGCGGAAAGAAACGCCGTCGGGGCGCAGTCGATACTTCAATTCCAGTCGCAGACCATGACGTTTTTGCTTGCGCGCAAATTCCAGCACGCGAATATTTCCGCCTATTTTTACAGGCATATTTACAAGGGCGGGGCGCAAAACTTTGAAGTCGGAAAGGACGAGTTTGCGAATTTCTATCCGGTTTCAAACATCCTTCCGACAAACGACCTGATGGAAAGCTTGGCGACAGAGGCGCGAAACGACGTCCGCGAGGGCATGATTACGGTAAACACTCTCTACGATTCGGGGCAGAGATACACGGCCTTGATGCGCCTTATGGAAACTTTTATGCTTGGGGAAAACGAACCGAGCGTAAGGGCGTTCGACTACGAAAAAAAGAAAGTCCTCCACCAGATTTACCGCGACGCGATTCTTGTTAAAACTTTGGCGGACAACCGCGATTTGGCGGCGATAGAAGAGGCTTTGCAAAGAATTTCCGCCCTTGCAAACGACTTTCCGTCCCACGAGGCTTATTCGAAAATCCGAATCGCAAAACAGGCGTCGAACTTGAAGATAATGGAAGCGCGCGCCTCGGCGTTCGCGGGGAATTTGGAAGCCGCAAAAGCTTCGATAACGGAGGCCGCGACAATCTGGCCCCTCAATCCCGAACTTGACAAATTTACGGACGAGGTGATGAAAATGTCCGTAGGCGCGTCGAAATATATTTCGAGGTTCGACGAGCTTTTGGAGCGCCAAAACTACCGCGAAATTATGGACAACGCGGCAGAATTCGGCATCGCTTTGCGCGATAATCCCGAGAAAATCGCAAAGTTGAAGGAAATAGTTTCAAACGTTTCCCAAATAGACTTTTTGATTGCGCAGGCAAAGGAATTGGGCTTGCAGGGCAATTCATACGTTGCGTGGGAGCTTTTGGAAAAGGCGCGCGCAATCGACGCCGCCGA
>JAGBWO010000126.1 GCA_017629765.1 Opitutales bacterium
AAGCCTCTTCATTCCGTTTTTGCTCGCGACGTCCTGCATCGTGATTGCGGCGGCTTCGCAGTTCCACGCAAAGCCTGTGGATTCGCTGGTTGACGCAACTTTCACGACTTCAAAACAGGAAAACGCAAATTTGCAATCTGCGCCCATGGCTTATGTGGATGCCGAAGGCAAAATCCAAAACTATATTGCAGACCTCGTGCCAAGCGGCGCAAGCGTGATTTATCTTAACATCGCAAAAGACAAGGCTCTTCCGCCGTCAAATCTGGTTGCCCCATACATCGACCTGCTTGAAAAAAGCATAGTAAAGCAGGGAAATGCAGAGATTTCAAAATTGCCGCTTGACGCAAAACTTGCGGCAATGCAAAAGCAAAACAAGGTTGAAAAGCAAGTGGTTTCAATGCTCGTAAAAAGAGACGCGATGAACCTTGCCTCGACGCTTGCCCCCCTTGTCGGAGACAAGGTCGCAAAATACATCTTCGGGCTTGGCGTTTTCGGCATGGCGATGAACGCAACCCTTATGAATATGCTTATCTGCGGTCTTTGCTTTGCGGAAATTTTCGGAAAATTCGGCAACCGCAAATGGGAAAGACTCGGCTCCGCGCTCGTATTTTTCAGCGCGTGCGTATCGCTCTTTTTGGCGGGAGCCAAGATGTGGCTTGTCATCTACGCGGGCGTAATAACCATGGTGCTTTTGCCGGTGGCAAGCGGATCTTTCCTTGCAATATTAAACAGCAAAACCATATTAAAAGACGCCGCTCCGCGCGGGCTTTCAAGAGTTATGTGGAACGTTCTTTTGGGAATAACCCTTCTTTGCACCTCGATTGCAAGCCTCTACGTTTTACACAGCAAAATAGGAATTGCGGGCCCCGTTGCGTTCTTTGCCTTTATGGCGGTTGTAATCGTAAATTACATTCTGCTTCAAAAGAAAAAATCAAAGGCATAAAAAAAGCTTTAAGGCGCGTCGTTTGGGCGCGCCTTTTTTTAGCTTAAAAAAGCTTGTGAAAAGAAGAAAACAGATTTTAATTTAACCCCATAATGAAAAATCTTTTTGACATCAAAAATAAAGTAATAGTTATAACGGGCGCAACGGGCGTTCTTGCCGGAGCCGCCGCAAAATACTTGGCGCAACAGGGTGCAAACGTCGTCTTTTTGGGCAGGCGCGAAGAAAAGCTCCAAGAGGCGGTAGCCGAAGCGAAAAAATCGGGAAGCGACGCAATGTACTGCGTTTGCGATGTGCTGGACAAATCGTCCCTCGAAAAGGCAAACGAAGCAATTTTGGCAAAATACGGCAGAATTGACGTCCTGATAAACGGCGCGGGCGGAAACATGCCAGGAGCAACCATAACTCCCGACAAAACGTTCTTCGACCTCGATTTCTCCCAGTGGCAGGCGGTTTTAAACCTCAACTTGGGCGGAACAATCCTGCCAACTCTGGTATTCGGCAAATCTTTTGAACGCCAAAAAAAGGGCGTTGTAATCAACTTCTCCTCCATGTCGTCAACGCAGGCATTGACAAGGGTTATGGGATATTCAAATGCGAAGGCCGGCATTGACAACCTCACAAGGTGGCTCGCGGTGGAATTTGCAAAGAAATTCGGCTCCGGCGTAAGAGTCAACGCGCTCGCGCCCGGATTTTTCATAAGCGACCAAAACAGGGCTCTTTTGACAAACCCCGACGGCTCCTACACAGAGCGCGGCAACGATGTCATCAAAAAAACGCCCTTCGGCAAATTCGGCGTTGCCGAAGACTTGTTCGGCACAATACATTTCCTCGCAAGCGACGCCTCCGATTTCCTCACAGGGACGGTGATTCCCGTTGACGGCGGCTTTTCATGCTTTTCCGGCGTATAGGAGTTTTCGCGATGAAAGAATATCTGATAGAAGGATTCAGGTGGTACGGAAAGCGCGACCACGTCAGCCTTTCATACATTCGCCAGTCGGGAGCAACCGACGTGTTTTCGTCCCTGCACGAAATACCGTACGGCGAAATTTGGAGCGTAGAGGCTATCAAAGCGCACCAAAAAATCTGCGCCGACGCTGGGCTTAACTGGTCCGTGGTAGAATCCCTGCCCGTCCACGAAGACATAAAAACACAGCGCGGAGACTGGAAAAAATACATTGAAAACTATAAAATCAGCCTGCGCAACCTCGCCGAATGCGGCATAAAAATCATAATTTACAATTTTATGCCGGTTCTCGACTGGATTAGAACCGACTTGAAATTCAGGCTGCCCGACGGCTCGCGCTGCCTGCGCTTCGACGCCGCGCAGTTTGCGGCTTTCGATATGTTCGTCCTAAGAAGAAGCGGTGCGGAAAACACATATTCAGAAGACATCAAAGTTCGCGCAAAAAAATTCTTCGACGCCCTCTCTCCGAGCCAAATTTCCGAATTTGAAAGCTCCATTATGGACGTCTTTCCGGGATGCAAAATGGGCTTGAAGGCGGAAGACCTGCGCAGAATGCTCTCAAATTACGAAGGCATCGATGAAAAGAAGTTGAAGGAAAATCTCGCGTATTTTCTGCGGGAAGTCACTCCCGTCGCGGCGGAACTCGGGCAGAAAATGGCAATCCACCCCGACGACCCCCCATTCGATGTTTTGGGGCTTCCGCGCATTGCAAGCAATGTCGAAGATTTTAAAGACATCGTAAATTCCTGCGACAATTCCGCAAACGGAATCTGCTTCTGCACGGGATCTTTGAGCGCAAGCGCGAAAAACGACCTGCCCAAAATGATAGACGAGTTGCAGGACAAAATTTTCTGCACCCACCTGCGCTCCACAAAAATAGAAGAAGACGGCTCTTTCTACGAAGCGGGACACTTGGAAGGCGGAGTGCCGATGCCCGTTGTGGTGGAAAAACTGATGGAATTGCAGGCAAAGCGCAAGGCTGCGGGCGAGCCGCTACTGGTTTTCCGCCCCGACCACGGCAGGGATATGGCTGACGACCTTGAAAAGCCCTTCCCCGACAACCCCGGCTATAACTTCATTGGCAGAATGAAAGGGCTTGCCGAAATACGCGGGCTTATGCGCGGGCTTATGCGCGGGCTTATGTATAAAGATTCTAAATAAGAAAACAAAAAGCGGAACCCAAAATTTCCGCTTTTTTTATTGCGCAAAAAAAGGCTTCGGCGAAAACCGAAGCCTTTTGCAATTTTTATGCAAAGCTTATTCTTACTGGGGAAGAACTTCTATGCCGGCGATTTGCGGGTCGCGCTTATCACCGTCAAAGCGCGGCGCGCCGCCATACAAGTGAATGTTTATCTTGCCTTCGGCGTCCGATGGGATGTCTTTGAATTCCTCGATTATTACC
>JAGBWO010000127.1 GCA_017629765.1 Opitutales bacterium
ACAACGCCTCGATTTCCGCCCTTCATGCCCTGCTCTGCGCCGAAGGCATTTTTAAATTTTTAAAGGAGAAATTTTTTATATGGAAGCGTCGGTAAAAATAAAAGTTCCGTTTTACGATCTCGACCCTATGAAGGTTGTTTGGCACGGCAACTACATAAAATATTTTGAAAAGGCAAGATGCGCCCTGCTCGAAAAAGCAGGCCTCGACTACCGCGAAATGGAGCGGCTCGGATATGCGTTTCCGGTAGTAAAAATGAGCGTAAAATACATAAATCCTTCCGAGTTCGGGCAGGAGCTTGAAGTATCGGCAAGGATTGTCCCGTGCGAAAATTTCCTGCATATAAAATACTTGGCAAAAGATTTAAAAAGCGGCGAAAAAATATGCTCCGCCGAAACAAAACAAATGTGCGTAAGCATCGAAAACAAAACATCGTGCTTTGAGCTGCCCGCAATAATAAAAGAAAGAATTTGCAGATGAGATTTTTATTAATAGTTTTGATGTCTGTTTTTTCGGCGCAAACTTTCGCATTCCAAGTTCCCGCAAGGCTAAAAAAACTCGCCGCCGAAAAAAAGCTTGCCATAGGCTCTTTCGTCCTTGAAAAGGAAATCCCCGACATAGGGGTAAGCGTAAAAAGCATAGGAGTTTTTCGCTTCGAGCATGGCGTCGGCATTACATGGAAAAACCTTTCCCCGAACGAATTTACGTTTTTTGCGTCCGACAAATTTTACGAAATATCATCCAAAAGCGGAACAAAGAAGCATTCCATTGAAAATTTCGGCGCGGAAAACCCCGCTTTGATGCTTCTTAACGGCGATTTTTCCGACCTTGAAGACAAGTTTAATTTGGAAACATTAAAAGACGAAGGCGGCGAAACCATAATAAAACTCCTGCCAAAAATATCGAAAATTAAAAACGGGCTTATATCCGCAACCCTTTGCTTCGGCAAGTCTGGGCTGGAAAAATGCCGCCTTGAGCTTGCAAACGGCACGGTAATAAAAATCGAATTTAAAGAAACTCTTTGAGAAACAAAAACGCCATTTTCAGATTTATATACGTTGCGGTTTTTGCCATTGCCGCAGTTTTTCTGCTATGCACGCCCCTTGACTTCGAATACGGAATTTTCGAGCTTGCAAGCGGCAAAAACAAGAGCGCGGAGCTTGGCTTTATAAAAAACAACTCCTCAAAAATAAGAATTGTTCTGGCGTCCCCAAGCCGCGAGGCCTTGGAAGCGGCATCCGAAAAAGCCGCAAAAATTCTCGGGGTTGAAACGGACAATTCGGAAAAATTAAACGCCACAAAAACTCTTCTTTTGAAGCATTCAAACTATATTCTTTCGCCGGAAAGCGCGGCTGTTCTCGGGAGCGGAGGCGGCGAAAAAATTTTTGACGGCGCAAAAAGCAAAATTCTTTCCCCATACCGCGCGTCGTTTTTCAGGGTTTCAAAAGACCCTTTCTTTCTCTTGGAAGAGTACGTCAAAAGCCTTCTCGAATACGGCGGCGGATGGAAAATGTCGGATGGTTTTTTGAAAAGGGAGGAAAACGGAAAATTCTACGCGGCCGCGATTTTAAACACGCTAAATTTAAGCGACTCCGAGCTCGAAGGAAAAATTCAAAAGCTTGAAAAACTAAAAAGCAAAGATTTGGAAGTCTATAAAAGCGGAGCGCGCATACACAGCCTGAAAGCGTCGAAAAAATCAAAGAGCGAAATAAATTTTCTTTCGGCGGCGTCTTTGGCGCTTGTATTTGTTTTGGGCTACTGGGCGTTCGGAACCCCCAAGATATTTTTGCCCATGGCAATGGCTCTCGGCTCTTCGTTTGTAATCGCGCTGGCGGCTCTTGCGCTTTTCTTTGGGCATCCGCATATATGCGTCCTGATTTTTGCCACGAGTTTGATTGGGCTTTCAGTCGACTATTCATATCATTATTTTTCCTCCTGCAAAAAATTTCCTCCCGAAGAGGCTTTTAACCGCATAAAAAATCCCCTGAATAAAACGCTTGCGACCACGCTTGTTTGCTTTGCGGTTTTGTACTTTTCAAACCTCGATTTGCTGAAAGAAATTTCCGTGTTTTCCATTGCGGGACTTATTGCCTCCTATTCTTTCGTGAGGTTTTTCTATCCGCCGCTTGTAAAAATATTAAAGCCCGGCTTCAAACAGAATGTATTGAAAATTCCCGCACCAAAACCGCGCAAGCTCAAAAACGCCGCAATCATCTTGCTTGTTTCGGCGTCTCTTGCTGGTCTCTTTTTCGCAAAATTCAAAACCGAGGCAAAAGACCTCTATGTCCCCGGCAAAGACTTGATTTTGCAAGAAAAAGCCGTTTCGGAAATATTTGGCGACGGGGAGAAAAAATTCGCGATAATAAAAGGCGCCTCTCCGGACGATATTTTGAAGGCGGAGGAAAACGCGGGGGCAAGAGGAATTTCAAGATTTGTTCCCTCTATTGAAAGACAAAAAAACAACAAAAAGCTCATTGAAGACCTTTACGGAAAATACGCCGAAAAGCTCCAAAAATCAATAGGCGCAAATAAAAAATTTGAAATGCCGGGCGGGCAAGAGCCCCTTAAAATCGAAGACTTAAACGGAACGCTTTTTGAGGACGCCGTTTCAAGCATGCTCCACAAAGGGGACGGCTTTTGGACGGCAATAATCCCGATAGATAAAAACGAGAACATCCCGCTCGAAACATTTTCGCCCGCAGAATTTCTAAACAATATTTTTGACGGGTATATGAAATCCTCGGCGGCTTTGATGGGGGCAAGCTTTCTTGCGCTTGCCGCAATGTTTGCGCTTGTTTTCAGGCGGAGCTTCTTCAAGCTGATTTTGCCGGTTGTTTTGTCGGCGGGGCTGCCGGTTTTTATATTTTGGATTTTCGGCGAGAACGTAAATTTGTTCCACGTTTTGGCTTTGTTCATTTTAATGGGTCTTGGCATAGACTACTCGATTTTCCATTATTCGAGCAATTCCGCCCTTACCAAAAACGCCGTATTTATTTCTTTTGCGACAAGCCTCATAGGCTTTGGCGCACTTGCTTTTACATCCTTTAAAGCGATAAGCTCCATTGGGGCGATGCTTGCCTTGGGGCTTGCGTTTGCGTACTTTATATCGCTTTTTCTTTCGGCCGAAAAATGAGCGAATGGTTCAACCAAAAAGAAAGATGCGCGGGCGCTTTGAGGATAAAAATCGTCTGGTGGTTTTGCATTGTTTTTGGGCGGAGGGCCGCGCGGTTTCTGATATTTTTCATAGTTCTTTTCGCATATCCGTTTTTGCCGGAGGCAAGAGATTCCGCAAAAAAATTTTTCGGCGTTTTAAACGGATTTGAAAAGCGCAAAGGAATGAAACCCACAAAGCCGAAAGTTTTCAAGCTTCTCTATAACTACGCCCTGTCTATGCTCGACAAAATGCTTTCGCTATCCAAGCGCATTCCGAAAAATTCCGTTTCGCTCGAAGCCTCGCGGGATGCGGAGGCGTTTAAAAACCTTGTAAATTCGGGCAAAGGCGCGTTTCTGATTTTTTCGCATATCGGAAATTTTGAAGTTCTCGGCTCAAACGGCGCGGAGGCGTTCGGCACGCGCAAGCCCGAAATCTTCGCCCTTGTGGAAAACTGGTCAGATTCCGTTTTTAGAACGGAATTTCTTTCA
>JAGBWO010000003.1 GCA_017629765.1 Opitutales bacterium
CCCGAGCAGGTTTTGAAGCTCGCGGTTGTCTGTGCTGAAAAATTTTTGTTCGGAAGCTTGAAGTTTATGCGCGTTTATATAGACAAGCCATTCGGTTGGAGACGCCCATTTGCCGCCGATTTTTACGCTTGATTTTCCGTATATGAAACGCAGGATGTCCGCGCCCGCGCTTGAAAGGGGCATAAGCCTTCCCCCTTTCATGACGGGCATTTCGGAAAGAGCCGCGCCGTCTTTTAAAATTGCGCCGCGCTTGCCGAAAAAGTAGCCGAAGCATATTATTGCAATGCAGGCGGCAAAGCTAAGTATTATCGCGATTTTTTTCATTTGGCTTTTTGAAAATTCTAACGGCGTAAGTGAAGGCCATCCCGAACAGGATAAGGGCTATGGAAACTGTGGGCAGAAGCCCCGCCGGGTTTTTTACCGCCTGCAAGACGCTTGTTTTGCCGCCGTCGCGGTAGCTCGACTGGTAGAAAGTCCACGCGCCGAAACTTGCGGGTTCGTTCATTTTTATGAGTTTTTCGATGCTGATATCCCGATATCTGAAAACCACGAGGCTCGAATAGTCTTTTGCGATGTCGCTATTTTCGTAGTTTTCCTTCGTGAATTTTTTAAGCTCAATCGAAAAAGGAAGCGTTGAGAGCGGGGCGGAGGGATGCCCGTTTGAAGATTGTAAAATGGCAGTCGAGGAGACGCCTTCCTGCAAAACAACCGCGCCTTCCTTTCTCCATGCCGCCTGCAAGAATCCGGATATGACGAGAAGAACAAGGGCGACGTGCGTCATTGCAAAGCCCATTCCCTCAATGTTGCGCCTTGTAAATCTTTGGGCTGACGCTGCAATGTTTAAAACCGCGAGCACTCCGACCGTTTTTCCGCCTATTAGCGGAATAAATCCGAACGCAAGCGCGTGCCACGATTCAAAAAACTTTGCCTGAACCGCCGATATGCCGATATCGGGAATTTCGAGCGTGGCAAAAAATATGAAAAATACGGAATACGCGAGCAGAAACGCGGTTAGTATCGGCGAAGACGCAAGATAGAATATTTTTAAAAGCGTTTTCAAATTTATTATACGTTAAATCTAAAAAGCGCGACGTCCCCGTCTTTAAAAATGTAGTCTCTTCCCTCAAGGCGGTAGTGCCCTGCTTCCCTTGCTTTTGCGACCGAGCCTGCATGCGCCAAGTCTTCGTATGAAACGACTTCCGCCTTGATGAAGCCTTTTTCAAAGTCGGTGTGGATTACGCCGGCGCACTGCGGGGCGGTCATTCCTTTTTTGAAGGTCCAGGCGCGCACTTCTTTTTCGCCCGCCGTAAAGTAGCTTGCAAGCCCCAAGAGATCGTATGTCTTGCGGATAAGCTCCGAAACTCCGCTGTCTTGCGCGCCAAGTTCCTTTAAATATTCCGCGCCTTCTTCGGGCGACAAGTCCGAAAGCTCCTCTTCTATCCTTGCGCAAATGACGCAGGTTTCGGCATCGTGTTCGGTTTTTGCGAAATCCCTTACCTTTTGGACGTGCGGATTTGCGTCGGGGTTTGCCAAATCGTTTTCGGCGACATTGCAGGCGTAGATTATGGGTTTTGACGTGAGGAGAAAATACTGCTTCATTCTCTCTTTGTCGTCGTCGGAGCATTCGAGAGTGTGGGCGGGTCTGCCTTCGTTTAAGTGCGCAACCAAAACCTTTAAAAGCTCCGCGTTCTTTACGGCTTCCTTATCCATGCTTTTTGCCTTGCGAATGCTTGATTCGAGCTGTTTTTCGCAGCTTTGAAGGTCGGCGAGGACAAGTTCGGTCAAAATAATTTGAATATCCCTTATGGGGTCGACCGAGCCGAGAGAATGGAGAATGTCGCCGTCTTCAAAACAGCGCACTACCTGCACTATTGCGTCGACTTCGCGAATGTTTGCAAGGAATTTGTTGCCAAGCCCCTCTCCCTTGCTCGCCCCGGCAACCAAGCCCGCAATGTCGACAAATTCGACTGCCGCGGGGATTACCACGTTTGTTTTTGCGATGCCTTTCAATACGGCGAGCCTTGCGTCCGGCACTTCCACGACGCCGACGTTCGGTTCTATCGTGCAGAAAGGATAGTTTGCCGCCTCCGCTTTTCTCGAGCGTGTGAGCGCGTTAAAAAGAGTGCTTTTGCCGACGTTTGGCAACCCTACTATGCCTGCTTGTAACATGTCTTAAAAAAAATTCAAATTGCGTATTTTCAATTTCTCTCAAAAACGCCCTTGATTTTCAAGCACTAAAAACGTTCTTTGAGGCGCAGCCCGTGTTATGCGGTCTGCGCCTTTGCTGTTTTTTTAAATGGGACTCTACTTGGCTTCCTTGACGTCCGAAGCTTTGCCGAACCCCGCTTGGTTAAAGGCTTCCACCGTGAAGAAATACGGGGTGTCGATGTTTAAGAAGGAGCCTTTGAGTTTGTTCTCGCGCAGGGTGTATGCCGTGTGCAGCTTGCCTTTTTCAATGCCGTAGCGCAAAACGTAGCCTTCGGCATCTTCAATTTCGTCCCAGAAAATTTCGACGTTTCGCGGGTCTTTTGGGTCTCTTAGGATTGTCAAATTCTCTGCTTTTGCGGGCTTTTTGACATTCGAGCTTCCGAAAATTCTGAAATCGGAAATCGAGAATTTCCCGCCGTCCATATCGGCTGA
>JAGBWO010000128.1 GCA_017629765.1 Opitutales bacterium
CCGTGGTAACGGCGGAGCAGTCCGTCGCGTGAGAGCCGATCGAGATCGCGGCGGATCGTCATTTCACTGACGTCGAGCGCACGCGCAAGCTGAGCGACGCTGACACGTTGCTTTTTTTCGGTGATGGCGAGAATTGTCGCGATGTAGGTGTTTGCGGGAACTATTACTTCGTCTCCCGCCTTCATTACCCCAAGCTCGATATACGCGCGGAAAATCCAGATTAGGGCGTCCAAGCCGTTTGCGCATCCTATGCAGTATTTCGAGCCGATGTAGTTTGCGTATTGAGCTTCAAACTCTTCGTTCTCTTTGCCCTGCAAGAACCAGCCTGAATCAATGACCCTGTCTGCCGCCGCTTTTATTTCGGCGGAATATTTTTGCGTTAGCTTCTGCAAGTCCAAAAATTTAATCATATCAGTCTTCTCTTATTCTTTTTAAAAATTTTGCGGGAATTCCTGCATGTATTTCGTAGTCGGGGATATTATGCCTTACCAACGCCGATGCTGCGGCGATTGCGAAATTCCCGACATTGTTTTTTTCTATAACTCTTGCTCCCATGCATATATCCGAACAAAGCCCTACCGACACATAAGATCCTGTTATTGAACCGAGAGCCAAATGGCATAGAGGGGCAATTTTTGTATTATGCCCGATTGAAGAATTTGCCATTATCATTGTGCATTTTCCTATTTTTGTATTTGGGCCAATGTATGAATTTGCCATGACAAAAACACCGGCATCCAATTCGCAATTATCGGATACAAATGCGCTGTGATGCACTATTTTGGCAAATCTGCTTTCTGGTATATTTGCCTGCCTAAATAATTTTTCGGTAAATATATTGCGCCCTATCATGTGTATTCCCCACATGAAATAGTATTCAGGGTTTTGCAATAATATGGGAATATCTTTAAGCCCGCCTAAAACAGAATATCCGCAAACGGTTTTTTCGTAGTCGTTTATAAATCCTTCAACTTTCCATTCGTCGTCTCCAAATCTTTTCCTATTATCCTCGACACATGCGGCCATTATTCCTGCGTTTCCTTCGCCGCCGATAATAATGAGTTTTTTATTTTTCATAAATCCTTAATCTTTTATAAATTTTAAAAATTCCTGATAGTCGCGGATATAGTCGGACTCGTCGTAGCCGTGCGAGGCCAGCACAAGGCATATAGCCCCCTCCGAAAACCCGCGCTCGCTTGCCCATATCCCCGGCAGGATATGCAGCCCTCGGCATGGATTATCAAGCAATACTGTGCTCTTATTTTCGCCGTCGTCAAGTTCAACTTCGTAGCTTCCGCCTGCGGCAATCAAAAGCTGGTGGCACTCCGTGTGGGCGTGCGCGCCGCGGGTTTTGGCATCGGGTATGTTGTAGGAGTAGAACACTCTTTTTATTTCAAAGGGAATGTCGGCGCGCCCGCGTATTGATATTATATCCGCCTCCGAATCTTTCAATTCGGGCAATTCGATAACGGGGCAGTCGTAAACAGTGGGCTTTTTCATTTTATATAAGCTTTCAGCCTTTCGGCGGCGGGGAGTTCGATAAACCGGTATACGGTATAGCTTAGCGCTATTGCGCATATTAGGCAAAGCGGCAGCTTTTCCCAGCCTGCCAATGCTATGCCCAGCTTCCCGAGCATGGAATTGAAGGCGTTTATGAACATCTGGTGTATCATGTAGAATGTAAAGCTAAACGCACCGGCCTTTACAAGATATTTGTTTTTCAGCGCGCAAGACAGCGCACCTCCGGCATTGTCGAGCAGTGCAAAAGTTGCGATGACTATGCACGATGGAAGCCAGAAAAGCGGCGCGAGCCTAAACGCAGGCGGCGCGTATGGGTAGGCTAATACCGCAAGGGCAAGCGGCGCAAACGCAAAAATTTCCACAAGCGTCTTTTGCGCGCAGCCCATTTTCCCCGCCGCGATTTTGAGGCGGCAGCCCGCGGGGCCGATGGCCAAATAGTAGAGCAAAATTCCCATCGCAAAATCAAGCAGCCTTGCAAGAGGGTTTATGTATATAAACGGGTGCGCGTATTTTTCGGGAATGAACGCGCAAGCGGCAAGGTATATTGCGGCTATTCCCAATAGGCAGCGCGCGGATTTACGGGCGTCTTTTTGCATGATTTTTGCAAGCGGCGGGAACACCGCGTAGAAAAAGAGCATATCCGAAAGGCACCACGACACCGCGTTGCCCGAAAAGTAAAAAGACCTGTCGGGTATCCACGCCTGCAATAAAAGCGCGTTCGGCGCCAGCGCCACATATTGGCGCAGAGTAAGCGACGCTATATGCCATGCTACAAACGCGGCAAGGCATAGCAGGTGCAGCGGATACACCCTTATTATTCTTTTTAGCATGTACTTTTTGTAGCCGAAGTTTTCGCCCGAAACTTTGCCGCCGTATCCCGCCGCCATGACAAATCCGCTTAAAATCATGAAAAAGCTTACACCAGACGCTCCTCCTGCCCTGAATAACTGAAAGTGGTGGAGGAAAATGAAGCGCGCGAAAATAAATCTCAGCGACTGTAATGGCAGTATCATGCGGGGTTTAATTTGAATTCTTTGTTGCAGCCATTTGCCGCGATCGGCGCGGAAGCCAATATCAAAACAGCCGCGTCTTGCGCCGCGCCGCGCATTTCGACCTTGTGGGTTGGTGGAACATAGAGCCCGCGGCGGGGGCTGTCGAGGCGGAATATGGTTTTGGCTTTTCCGTCGTCAAGTTCCGTTTCGAGGCTCCCAGAAAGGGCTACAATAAATTTTTCTGCGCCGTCGCCGGCGTTTTTGCGGTTTTTAATGCCGCGCGCCAAATACGCCGCCGCAATTTTAAACGGGATATTTTTTATCTCTTCGGCAATCGACAGCTCGCCGCGGGTGTCCGCGAAATTTGGCAGGTCTATTAACTGGGGCGTATTCATTGCTTGCTTTGCCGCGGGAAATTACCTCCCGCCATACATATTCTCGTAGTATTTTTCGTATTCGCCCGAGCTTACATTGTCGAGCCATTCTTGGTTTTCCAAGTACCAGCGGACTGTTTTTTCTATGCCTTCTTCAAACTGCAGCGAAGGCTCCCAGCCAAGCTCGTTTTTGAGCTTGGTTGAATCTATGGCGTAGCGCAAGTCATGGCCTGCGCGGTCTTTTACATATGTTATGAGATGTTCCGAATGCCCTTCGGGATTGCCCAAAAGCCTGTCTACCGTTTTTATTATGACTTTTATCAAGTCGATATTCTTCCATTCGTTAAATCCGCCGATATTTTATGTTTCTGCAATCTTGCCGTTGTGGAAAATCATATCTATTGCTCTTGCGTGGTCCTCGACAAAGAGCCAGTCGCGGATGTTTTCGCCCTTGCCGTAAACGGGCAGCGGCTTGGATTTGCGAATGTTGTTTATGAAAAGCGGAATGAGCTTTTCCGGGAACTGGTAGGGGCCGTAGTTGTTGGAGCAGTTTGTGACAATCGTAGGCATTCCGTAAGTGTCGTGAAAAGCCCTTACGAAGTGGTCGCTTGAAGCCTTGCTTGCGGAGTACGGGCTGTGCGGAGTGTATCTCGTGGTTTCCGTAAAGAAAGAGCCGTCGTTGTTTAAGCTTCCGTAGACTTCGTCGGTTGAAATGTGGTAGAAAAGCCTGCCGTTAAAATCGCCCTTCCAGAAATTTTTGGCGGCGTTTAGCAAAGTCAATGTTCCCAAAACGTTTGTTCTTGCAAAGCAGAGGGGGTCTTCTATGGACCTGTCGACATGCGATTCCGCCGCAAGGTGTATTACGGAGTCTATATTGTGATTTTCAAATATCTTAGCGACTTTTTCGGCGTCGCAAATATCGCATTTTTCAAAGGCGTAATTCGGGAGGTTTTCTATGTCTTTTAAATTTTCGAGATTTCCCGCATAGGTGAGCTTGTCCAAATTCACGATTTTATAATCGGGATATTTTTTCGTGAAAAGCCTTACGACATGCGAGCCTATGAAACCCGCGCCGCCCGTGATTAAAATGGACTTCTTTTGCATAGTCTTAAATTGTGAATTTGCCTTCCGCCAAGGCCTTCAAATATTTGCCGTATTCGTTTTTCTTCATCACATCGGCATGGCGCAAAAGCTGTTCTGTTGAAATCCAGCCCTGACGCCACGCGATTTCTTCGAGGCAGGATATTTTAAGACCCTGTCTTTTTTGCAGAACGCCCACAAATTCGCTTGCGTCGAGCAGCGATTCGTGCGTGCCGGTGTCAAGCCATGCGTAGCCTCTCCCCATAATTTTTACGGTAAGCTTGGATCGGTCGAAAAATTCTTGGTTTACCGTCGTTATTTCAAGCTCCCCGCGCGCCGACGGTTTTATGCTTTTGGCAATTTCGACAACTTCGTTCGGGTAAAAGTAAAGCCCTGTAACCGCAAGGTTTGAGCGCGGATTTTGCGGCTTTTCGGCAAGGGATACCGGTTTTAGGTCTTTGTCAAGCTCCACGACTCCGTAGCGTTCCGGGTCGGGAACCGGATAGGCGAACACGCAGGCGTTCCCTTCGTTTTCGACTGCGGACACCGAAGACGACAGAAGTTTTTTCAGCCCCTGACCGTAGAAAATATTGTCGCCTAAAATCAGGGAAACCGGGTCTTTGCCGATAAATTCTTCGCCTATTATGAAAGCTTGGGCAAGCCCGTCCGGAGAAGGCTGTTCGGCGTAGTCGAACTTTACGCCGTAATCTCCGCCGTCTCCCAGCATGCGCTTGAATGCGGGCAAGTCGTCGGGGGTTGATATGATTAAAATCTCTTTTATTCCCGCAAGCATGAGTACGGAAATCGGATAATAAATCATAGGCTTGTCGAAAACGGGCAAAAGTTGTTTGGACACGCCTTTTGTAATCGGGTATAAACGAGTGCCCGAGCCACCTGCCAAAATGATGCCTTTCATAATCTTCTTTTTAGTCTTATTTAATATCATACTATAAGCGCATATCTGTCAAGTTATGTTTTAAGCCCGAATTTTAAACTTTACAAAAAATTTAATATGTAGGAATTTAAAGGCATACATTATATAAAAAATGACTAAGAAGAAAATCGCAATAGTTGCTGGCACGAGGCCCGAAGTTATCAAAATGGCGCAGGTTTACCATGTATTAAAAACTTCCGACATTTTGGAGCCTGTATTTATTTCAACCGCGCAGCACCGCCAAATGCTCGACCAGGCGCTGCAGATATTTTCAATTACTCCCGACTTTGATATGAACATTATGCAGGCGGGGCAGACTTTGACCGACTTGACCGCCCGTTTGCTTTCGGCTTGGAAAGATTATTTCTCGAAATCCAGACCGGACGCCGTTTTGGTTCAGGGCGACACCACTACCGTCCTTGCGACGTCAATTGCGGCTTTTTACGAAAGAATACCGATAGGGCATATTGAGGCGGGCTTGCGAACTTACAATTTCGACGCGCCTTTCCCCGAAGAAATGAACCGCCGTCTTACGGACCCGATTTCAAAATGGTGCTTTGCGCCCACAAAATACAGCTATGACAATTTGATAAGGGAGGGGGTTGCCCCCGATGCTTGCTTCATAACGGGCAATACGGTTATAGATTCGCTTTTATGGATGCGCGAAAAGCTCGCAAAGGACAATATTTCGGAATTTGAAATGGCGAAAAAATGTGGCATTTCGGAAGAGTTTGCGCGGGAATTTCTAAGCGGGAAGAAACGCTGGATTTTGGTTACGGGGCATCGGCGCGAAAACTTCGGGGGTGGTTTTGAAAATATTTGCGCTGCGATAAAGGGAATTGCGGACAAGTATGAAGATGTCGGCATCGTTTATCCCGTGCATCTGAACCCGAACGTCCAAGAGCCTGTAAACAGGCTTTTGGCTGGGCACGGCAGAATCGCGCTCATAAAGCCCCTTTCCTACGAGGATTTCATTTGGTTTATGGACAAGGCATATTTCGTTTTAAGCGACAGCGGCGGTGTGCAGGAGGAGGCTCCTTCCCTTTCAAAACCGGTGCTTGTCATGCGCGAAACCACCGAGCGTCCGGAGGGCGTCGAGGCGGGAACTTGCGAGCTTGTGGGAACCGATGTGGCAAAAATTATGTATTCCGCCTCGAAACTTTTGGACGACGGGGCGGAATACAGGCGCAGGGCCATGCTGAAAAATCCATATGGAGACGGAACTGCCTGCCTGAAAATCAAGGAAATTTTGGAAAAAGCCTTCGTATGCTGAAAAAATTGGCGATAGTTTCGACGCCTCTTTACGATTTCAAGGGGCAAAAGTTCAATATCGGCGGCGTTGAGCATTATATGCGCACTCTTGCGCATATTGGTTTTCTGCGCGGGCTTTCCGTAAAAGTTTTCCAGCGGGGAGATTTTAAGGGAGAAAAGGATTTCGGCGAATTTAAGGTTGAAAGCGTAAACGCCGCTTCAAACCAGGAGCTTTTCGATTACGCCCTATCCCAAACGGGCGGGGAATCCGCCGTTGTTATTGCAACAGACCAGATGGACATCAAAAGCAGGGCGAAAAACGCCGTCGTGATTCAGCACGGCATTGCCTTTGACTATCCGTTGGATTCGGAGGGGCTTGCGTGGCGCAAGGATGTTTTTGTAAAGTTTTTGCGCTGCATAAAAAACGTAATGCGCGCCCGTTTTGTTAAAAACGTCGTATGCGTCGACTATAATTTTTTTAATTGGTTCCGCACTCTCTCTTCGTTTGACAAAGATGCAAATGTTTGGATTATCCCGAATTACTCTTACGGCGCGATAAGCGAAAGCGAGCTTAAAGCAAAGCTTCTGAACAGGGGCGGCAAATTGAAAATCTTGTTTGCGCGCAGGTTTGTGGAATATCGCGGAACGGTTATTTTCAAGAATATCGCAAAGCGTTTGCTTTCCGAATTTGGCAACCTCGAATTTACTTTTGCGGGCGACGGTCCGTTGAAGCCGATGCTCGAAGCGGAATTTAAAAACGAGCCGAGAGTTTGCATTACAAAATACAATTCCATTGAAAGCGTGGAATTTCACAAGAATTTTGACATTGCATGCGTGCCTACAATAACTTCGGAGGGGACGTCGCTCAGCCTTTTGGAGGCGATGAGCGCGGGATGTTTCCCCATCGCAACCCATGTCGGAGGAATGACAAATATTATTTTGGATTCCTATAACGGATTTTTGTGCTATCCCAAAGAGGAGGCGGTTTACGATGCTCTGCGTAGTGCGGTTCTTATGCCAAAGCCGGACTTCGACAGAATTGCGCTTAACGCATGGCTTAGCGCAACGCAGGCTTTCGGCGTCTCAAATTGGAGCGAAAAATGGAACGCGGTTTTTGACCGCATGCAATAGGTTATATGCGGGATTCCTGGGCGCGGATTGCGTTTGCCGAAAGCAGCAGCCCGATAGCGCTGCAAAATACGTCTTTTGTGTTTCCATCAAAAAACATAAAGGTTAAATCGGCAATTAATAGGCATAAAATCCAGTAGGCGGGGTATTTGTATTTCCTAAAAATGTAGGCAAGCCCCCTTATTGCACCCGCAAAAATCGCGACAGCCAAAGTTCCGCCTATTATGCCCATTGAGTACAGGATTGCAATCGGGGTGAAGTGGCAGTAGCCCAAGCCGTATGACTTCAAAAACAGCTCTCCGCCGAAGATTGGCGATTGATGGAACTGTTCCAAACCTTCTATCCAAAGATCGTATCTGCCAAAATCCACCGAGCCTTCGTTGATTCTTTCCTTGTAATCCAAAATGTTGATAAACCTTGTCCATGCGGTCGACATTGCAAGGTATGGGGCAATCAATACGGTAGACAGCCCGTAAGTAGTTGCCGCATACGAAAAAGAAAACGGGGAGCGCAAACTTACAATGGCGTAAAATATCAAAATGGGAATGAATGCGAAGAATGTAGAGCGCGAGTCGCCCATAAAAAGATTTAAGAGCGCCAAAAAGCATCCCAGCGGCCCCAAAATGAATTTGAAAATCAGGTTTTTTGAAAAGAACATCAAAAACGGAGCTACGGCAATCAGATATTGCATGGGGTATTTAATTGAAGTTCTGGCTATGCCCGTCTCTATGTATGTGCTTTGGAAAGACATTGTCGCAAGCGCGTTGCGGTGGACTAACAGGATGATTAAAACGTCCAAAAACGCGGGCAAAAACAAAAGCATTGGTTTTGAAATGATGTATTTGAACCGCTCTCTGCCGCAAATGAAAATCACAAGAGTCGACATATTTGCGATGAATATGTCGTAAAACATCTTTATTTTGATTTGAAATTCGTATTGATTCGGGAAGCACATCCAGAAAACAATCAAATAGTAAACCGCAAAGATGAAAAGCGCGAAAATTGAAATCGTAATCGGGGGCATATCGCGGCGCAAAATATCTATGAGAATCAAAAGAAGCCCTATGCCCAATACGGTTAGGCGCAGCCCGCCCGATATCATGGAATTCGGCAAAGCGAAGTAATAGCTTATGTTGAGCATTCCATAAAAAAAGAAATTCAAAAACACCCCGATCCAAACCAGTATGATTTCATATTTGGGGAGTCTGTATTGAATATGGTCGTCTAAAAGATTTTTCATACGTTTGCGTCCGCAATTAAATTAAAAATAAAACAAATATTATGCCCGATTTGCGCTGTCAAGATTGATGAGAGCGTTTCGTCAATCTATCAGCCTGAAGAATTTAAGCCATTTCGTGCGCAATTTGTTCGGCATAAAGCGCGCGGCAAAATATACCAATCTATGCCAAAATATTTTTTTTGGAACATATTTATTTAGCGCAAACAGCATTCCGCGCTCTCTTGCCGCGAGCAAAAATTCTTCGCGCAAGGGGTGGATTTTTGAAGGCCTCCTCTTTGCGAGGGGATAATTTCTTCGTGTCGCGTTTTCCATCGGAAATTCTTTAAATATACCGAAATTTTTAAGTTTTTTTGCGATGTTGGCCGCTTTTTCGGTATTTACAAGCAGAAGGGAGCATCCGTTCTTATCGGTCAAACTGCCGTCAAGCTCTCTGATACCCCAAAAATCTGCAAGCGTGAAATCTGAAACTCTTTTTGAATCAACATATTTGCAATTATAGCATCCTTCGCGCTTAAACAGCGATGAAATAAAACCGCGATAAAGCAAGTCGAAGGCTTCGTATTTTGACTTGCCATTCTCAAATGTTATTTTCGAGAAGCTTGGCGACTTTGACAAAAACTTTGAGTGTTTTTCCCTAAACGAATACGAGATTATTTTTTTGCCGTAGAAATTTTCCAAATCGCGCAAATAGCTCTCCACGAGCTTGGAATTGTTGATTCCGTAGCATGACAAATCAAGAGTCAGCAGATTTTCATAATCTTTTTTCAGAAAGAGTTTTAATGCCGCAATTTGGCATGGGGTTCCCGTGAAAATCACTTTTTTGCCCTGTTTTAAGAAATCTCTCGCAAGGATGTAGGAATTGCCGACGTCGCTTTGCAGATATTTTGACTTCCTGAAAACATCTATTTGTGAAATATCTTCAATGTAATCGTGCCAAACTTTCGATTTGCCGTCGTATTTGGCTCCGAAGATGGCATAATTGCCATCGCAAAAGATTTTTGCTATTGCGGTAAACGCCCCCCCCGACGAGCTTTTCTTCAAATCTTCTTTGTTTGCGTTTATAAATGCGTTTGCGCTAAGCGGAGCATTCTTGA
>JAGBWO010000129.1 GCA_017629765.1 Opitutales bacterium
AGAGCCTGGTCTTTTCTCATTCCATGTCCGTTGTCGGAGACTTTTATAAAAGATTTTCCGCCGTTTTTGAATTCGATGTCAATGCTTGTAGCCTTTGCGTCTATGGAGTTTTCTACAAGCTCTTTTACGGCGGCGGCGGGGCGTTCGATAACTTCTCCCGCCGCGATTTTGTTTGCGACATCGTCGGTTAGAATTTTGATTTCCGGCAAATAGTTGTCCATAAAAATAAAAAGCTTTTAAAAAGTAAGGCAAAAATCCGAAATGCGCAATTTTATTTTTCCATTGAAAATTTTGCCGATGCCGCGAAAAAAACTCCGCCATTTATCAAAGCTTAAAACGACGAATGGCGGAGAATCTTGAAAACCCATTATTGCAGGCGGGCGGCTAATTTTCCTTTACGAAAATCGGGGAGAATTTTGCGGGCTTTTTTGTTTGGGAAAGCTCCTCAAAATTTCCCGTGATTGTTATGCCGTAAAGCTTTTTGCCGGACAGGTTTTCGTTTGGCGCAATATTTCCTTCAAAATCGCTAAATCCAACAATTCTCATAGGATTTTCCAAGTGCTTTTGCGCCTCTTCTTTCGTTGCGTAGGCTTCCTGCATAGGGTCTTTCAGCTCTTCTTCGTAGAGTTCGGTTTTTACGAAATTTACCCTCGAATCCGTCTCAAAAATCCATGAGTAAGGCGTTAAATCCCCGGCAATGGCGTCGATTTTTTTCGCCCTGCCTTGTAGGGTTTTTGAGAATACAAAACCGCTCTTTATCGGGGCTTGGCGGAATGCGTCTAAAATTCTTTTTTCAAGCCACGCTTTAAATATCGGATTTGCGTCGGAGTTTGCGGCGAAAACCAGAGCCTGCGCAAGCGACTTTTTATCGGATATTTCCGCAGTCTTTGACGCTGTTTCGGATTCTTTTGAGAGTTTTATATCTTCCAAAATCGAGCCGTTCGGGCGGCGGTTTTTAAATGTTATCCTGCTAAACGCGGTTTCTTTCGCCTTGCCCGAAGAATCCGATACAAGATTTGCCTTTTGTATTATTTCTCCGCCGCCGTTCCACACGCGGTTTCTTTCTTCGGGCTTGCCAAACATATAGTATGCCTTTCCGCCGGACGAGGCTTTGTGGATTTTTGCGACTTCGGGGTAGTCGTAGAAATTTATGCTTGGCGCGGAGAATTTTTCGGGCGCTTCCTCCGCCGTATCCCTATCTATTATGCCGCCGTAAACTTCAAACAAAACAGCGTCTTTGGCGGATAAAATTCTTTCGATGTTTCCCGCGTCTTTTGGCGGGAGCGCGGGGTTTTGCGAAAGTTCTTTCAGGGCTTCGAAATATTCTTCCGCGTTTGATGCGCCTTTTATGAGGGCGAGCGATTTGTCAAAACCCTCGACAAGTTTTGCCTTATCCTCCAATTCCTGCGCTACTTCCTGCAATTTCTCGGCCCTTTCGGGAGAAATGGCAAAAATAATGCTTGGATTTTCGGCGAGCGTTCGCGCTTTTTGAACGGCGTCTTTCGCGTTTTTTATGTGCAGCGAATTTTCGCTTTCATGTACGTTCGCTTGCGACGTTTCCCTTTGCGCCAAATCAATCAGCGAGTTTAACTTCGCGGCGTTTGCGGCGCGTTTTGCGGAAATTGCGCTTGAAAAAGCGTTCGCAAAGCTTGAAATTTCCATCTTTGCGGCGGAGTATTCCGCTCCTTCCAAGATGTCGGCCTGCGAATCTATTGCGCTTAGCTCGTTCTGCATTTCAATCCAGTCTGCGGGATTGTCAGACTTTTTGTCAAAGTTTTGCGCCGATTTTTTGAAGCTTTCAAATTTTTCGAGATACGCGCTTTTTAACGCCAGAGTATTTCCGATTGTTTCTATCTTGTCGGAAAATTCCGCAAGCTTGCATGTTTCTGGAAATGTTTTTTTAAGGTTTTCAAGCGACTGCGCCGCGCCTTTTGTGTTTTGCATGTTTTGGATTGCCGAAATCGTGTTTGCGACGCTTCTGTATTGCGCGTTTATCCTTTCTCTTTTTTTGGCTTCCATAAACGCTACGGCGGCAAGGCATATCACAGCCGCCGCCACGCCCGCCTTTTTGAGGCGTGAAACCGCTATTTTAAAGCGCAGGGCGGATATTGTTTTGGAAAGCTTTTTTGCCATTTCGCGCTCAAGCGAATTCCCCGCCGCTTTTTTCAGCTTTAAGATTTTTTCAAGCGCCTGGCTCGGCGGCATATCGCTTGGGTGCTCGATTTCCGAAGCAATGTCAAGCATGGCTTGGGCTTTCGCTTCCGCCGCGTTTGCCTCGTCCTGCATAAACAGGGCGCGTTTTGTCTGGGCGCGCAGATAGTCTTGGTCGGCGCTGCTTAATTCAAGCTCGAATTTGCTCGTAAGGACGTCTGTTTCCGCCGCGAATTCGAGGATTTTACGATAGTCGTCGGCAATCTCGGGGCTGCGGAGGCTTTCCAGCATTTCCGCTATGCGCTTTGATGCGTTTTGCTTCTCGTAGTCGTCGATTTTCGACGAAAGATTTTTCCAGTCTTCGTCGTTTGAAAATATGTCGTCCGCGTATTCGCGAATTTCCGACGCGGTTTTTATTGCGGCTTGCAAGTCGCCTTTTTTAAGGGCGGCTTTTGCGGCTTCAAATTTTTGCGCGGCAATGCGCCGCGAAAGTTTTTCAAGCTCGTTTTTTGCTTCGGAATCGGAGCCGTTTACCTTTACTATGGTCGAGATTATGGATAGGGCTTCCTCGTAATTATGCATGCGCATTGCGCGGCGGTAGTCCCGGTAAAGCGGGTGGTTTTGGGAAATTTCGCGCGTGTATAGCGATTTTACAAGCGATATTTGGTTTTCGTCAAACGGCGACGGGCATGGCAGCGAGTGTATGGAGCAGAAGTTGCGCCAGTCTTCGAGCCTTGAAAAAATAAGCTCGTTTAATGTTTCGAGGAGCATGGGCCGCGTTTCGGCCACTTGGAATGCGGCGTAGTCCCGCCCTGCGCGGATTAAAGAGGCGCAGTGCAGAAGTTTGCGCTCGGCATTTTGGCAAATGCGCATATATTCGGATGCGATTGCCCTAAGCTGGGCGTCGCTTGCGTTGGCCTTTCCGTCGAGAATGCTCTGTATTCTTAAAATTAAAAATTGTATTGTCATAATTCTTGCACTTTCAGTTTAAGCTCCTCCATCATTCGGGCGCGTTTTGTTTTGTTTGGAAAATCTTTTATTTCGAGGGCGGGAAGAGCCTTTTTTAAAAGGGCCGAGGCTTTTGTTTTGTCCCGCCTGCCGATTGCTTCTTCAGCTTCGCTTAAAATTTCGTCGAATTTTTTTCCCATGCCGCTTAAAATTTCGGGTCGGGCTTTGGGATTGAAATCTTCAAGGTTCGCATTGTCCCAAAGGCTTAACGCTTCATTCCACCTTGCCTCGTTTGTCAAATCTTTCATGTCCGCACGTATTTTGGAGTATGTTGCGCGAACTTCGACAGGCTCCGTAAGCGGAATGTTCGACATGTATGAATTTTTCTGAATTTGCATCTTTGCCTCGAACTCGCCTTCATTCGAGCCGGCGAGCAAAAATACAGATAGTGCCAATATTGCCGCAACAAGTATTAAACAGAGGGCAAGCAGCAAATTTCGTTTAAATTCGCCGGATATTTCACGGCGGTTTTCCTGCGGATTGCGGGCGATTCTTATTTTAGGCTTGAATTCGGAAGGCTTTTGAACTTTCAGATTCAGCCTGTCTTTGTTTGAAATTTTCGCGGTTCTTGCAAAATCCGCGGCAGGAGTTTTGGGTGCCGGCGGGGATTTGCCTGACGTCAAATTTATCGCGGAAGAATTTGCGCCTGCGATTTCCGGAATTTCGTTTGTATGGACTTTCCAGGAAAAATCCTGCGGATTTTCTCCGCGGCATATTGAGGTTGTGAATGTGTAGTCCCACGACTTTGCTTCGGGCGTGCATAGCGCGGAGGCTTGCGCGAACAGCTTTAAAAGCGTTGTGCCGTCTTCGGGTTTTGCGTAAATATCGGCTGATTCGGAAAGCAGAAGAGCAGCCTTTCCCGCGTCTGAAAAATATTCCTGCCACATCGAGGCTGGCGGTGCGAATTTTTGCGTCGATTTTTTTATTTCAACGCTTTCCAAAAATTTTGGCGCGCCTTCGTATGAATTCATCCAGCCGTCGAACTCCAAAATCGCCTGGGCGGGGGAGGGAACAAGCAGGGTTTCGTCTTCAGTCAGAACCAAATGGTCTGCGATATAGTTTGAGCGGTTTGTGTAGTCTGCTCCGGAATCTATGATGCGGGAAAGAACATGGTAGTTTTTGTCGCCAAGCCAGATTTTTCGGTGCGAGAAAATCGGGTTTGCGCGCATGTTCTCATGGTCGTAAGTTCCGCATTTTTCAACGCTCAAAGCGAGTTTTTCCGACATTTCCGCGCTTCTTGTCACCGTGCAAAACCCCGTGCGCGAACCTGTCAGCGAACTTGGAGAGCTTGTGAATATGAGTCTGAATGCCATGTCTTAGGCGCGTTCTTTCATAATCGAGGGTTCCAGCTGCTTTAAAACCCAAAGCATTGGAACGTCCGCATTTATGGGGTTTAGCAATGCCGGCACGGGCGCGATTTTTCCCGCCGAAGCGCCTTCTGAAATTTTTATCGGGGAGTGTCCGAGAGGGCTTATTGCAAAATACTTTACGTTTGTCGAAACTGCTTCGGCCCCCGCCACTATTGAAGGCTCGGTTTTCAGCATAAAATTGCGCAAAATTTCCGAATTATGCTCCACTGCTTCGTCGGAAAGCCCGCCGTTTTCAAAATAGTCTGAGAGCTTTTCATCAAGCAGGTCTTTCCAAATATCGAATTTGCCGAGCATCACGGCGAGCGGGGTCGATATTTTTTCGCTTGTAGAAAGGGCGAGAATCCTTTTTATGCGCACTTCCATTTCAGCCAAAATAGTATCCTGCTGATCGAGCCTTCCGGCAATTTTAAGCTGCGGGTCCGGATTGTCGTGCAGAAGATTTTTAAAATTGCGGTTGGCGGCGGGGTCGAATAGGAAGAATATGGCGTCGGAACAGGCGACGTGCATTGCGCCCGGCGAATCCTCCAAATCTATCCCCGGCTCGAAATGTTCGCCGGCATTGTCGTAGAAAATCAGAGCCGCGCTTTCGGTTTTGTCGTCCAAATCTTTTGAGAGTATGTACGACATCGGCTTGGGAAGCGAAACCATTTTCCCGAAACGCGGATATTTTTCGTACATGGCCCCCTCCAATGCCGTCTTTGCCAAAATTGCGCTTTCCGGGCTGTCCGCCGAAAACAGGCGGTTTTTCATTTGCGTCAAAAGCATATTTCCCGACGGATCCAAATCTTTTAGCGAAGCCCCGTAGTAGCGGAATGCCGAGTTTTGAAGCTCTTTTATTAGCACGCTCAAATAATACGACTTTCCCGCGCTCGGAGCACCCACAATGGAGAATATGTGGCGTTTCAAATCGACATATCCCGTGGGGAGTTTCTTGCGGCAGTGAGGGCATGCGAGATCGTGCGAGGGCATTCCCGCAGGGTCCAAGGCGTTGCCTTCGCCGTCAAAGGCGGTGGGCAGAAAGCGCAGCATCTCTTCGCTGCCAAGTATGGGATCTCCGCGCAGGGATTCGTGCGAGGCGATGCTTAGCGCGTCTCCCAAATCGAATTTGAGCCAGCAAAGCGGGCATCTGATTTCGCCCGAAGTGGTGTCGAGCGGAGACATTGCCTGGGGCTGTGCGGAACCGAATACGCTTTTATAGAAAAATCCGCAGGTCGCGCCTTTGGGGCATATGGCGAGTCCGCTTCCCGTGAGCGCGCGTTTTTCGACCGATTGCTTTATCTTGTCGAATTCGGCAACATCTTCTATTGTTCCGGATTTGGTGTTAAAAATAATCCATTTGGAAAAATCTATTTTTTTTGCGTTTTCCAGAGCGTGTTCGCCGGCAAACAAAAAAAGCAGTGTATCGCCGATTTTTAGCGTATTTTGTTCTTGCAGCGGCTCTTTTTTGCCGAGCATGGCGGAGTTTAGTTCCGCTTTTTGGACAAAATCATCGTCGGGGCTGATAAAATAATCGCCTTTTTTTGTTTTTTCGATTACCGCCGCGTCGGGCGAGTTTGAGTCGATTTCTCCGTTTTGGCTGATTGCGGCGGGAAAGTTTGCTATTTCAAAAAAAGTCCCCCTCGAGCAATCCGCCAAAATAAGTTTGTTTTTCTTATTTTTTTTGTTGCCAAACATAAACATAGCGAATACCTTTTTCTTTTGAAGTTTAGCATAGAGTTTTATTTGATTGTTTCAAGCTAAAATAAAAAAAATAAATTTTTTTGGAACTTTTTAAAAAAAGCCGTGTCAAAAATTTCGATATAGGCGAATTATGGGAAATGCAGTTGATACAGGAAATTTGGCAACCCGTTTAAAGAATGGCGAGGAGGCTGCATTTGGCGATTTTGTCCGAACGCATTGGGACAATGCCTTTTCGCGCGCTTACGGTCTCTTGAAAAATAGGGAAGACGCGGAAGAAGTTGCGCAGGACGCCTTCATAAGGGCGCGCAACGGAATAGAAAATTTCAGGGGCGAATGTTCTCCTGCAACATGGCTTCACCGCATTGTCACGAATTTGGCGAGGAACAAATACTGGTATTGGTTCAGGCGCAGGCGCGGCGAATCTTTTTCGATAGATTCGCAAATATCAGAA
>JAGBWO010000130.1 GCA_017629765.1 Opitutales bacterium
CAGCTCTTCCTCGTTTATTTTAAGAATGTTTGCGATTTCCAAAGAGCTTGTTATTATTTCTTTTGAATAGAAGTTTTGGCGCAGGTTTGCGTCGAAGACTTTCAGGCATTTTTTTGACGTTGCGCGGATTGTCTTGAAGAGGTTTTGCCGCGAAACTTCGCTTCTTTGCGCGAGGGTGCCGAAGGCTATTGCGTTTGAGCGCGCGGCAAATTCTATCGCCTGCGGAGTCGCTTCGATTTTATACCAGGCGGCGGGGGAGCATATTTCATATGAAGGGGAGTTGTTTTCGATTTTTACGAGAACCTTGCCGGTTTCTTCGCCTTCAATCACTTGGACGAAATCGGGGGGCATATTGTGTTTCTCCATAAAATTAAGAACCTCCCTGCCGTTTTCGTCTTTCCCGACCGCGCTCAAAATATAGGCATCCGCGCCGAATTTTCGGGAAAAACGCGCAAAGTTGAACGGCGCCCCACCCAAAACTTTTTTATTGTCAAAAATATCCCAAACAATTTCTCCGAAAGATAGAATTTTCTTTTGCATAATCGTTTTTTTATCGGTTTTTAGATGTTTGTTTTTAAAAGATTTTTTATTCAATAAAATTTGCTGTTTGCAAATTGAAACTTTTTGATAAAAAATCGCGTTTAAACGATTATAAAAATTTTTAATTTTGTCTATGAATAAATCTTTAATTTCCAAGGTGAAATTTTTTGTTTTGGCGGCGGTTTTGCTTGCGGGCTTGGGCGCATATTTTTACTTTTCAGCGCCGAAGGCCGAAACTCCGTCATATAAAACTTCCCAAGCCGCCGTTAGGGACATCGTGGTTTCTATAGACGCAACGGGAACAGTGGAGCCTGAAGATTTGGTCGATGTCGGCGCGAGAGTTTCAGGGGAAATTTTGGAGTTCGGCAAAGACGCGGACGGAAACCTTGTCGATTACGGCTCGCGCGTGAAAGAGGGTGGGCTTTTGGCGCTTATTGACGACCAAATACCCCAGTCCGATTTGCTCGTGGCGAAGGCGAAGCTTAGCGCGGCGAACTCCAATTTGGAGCAGGCGAAGGCTAATCTTGCGCAGGCGCAGGCGTCTTTCAACAGGGCGGAGCGCGACTGGCTTAGAATTAAAAATCTCGAAGTCGGCGAGGCCATCTCTCAGGCGTCCCACGATTCTTATCTTTCCGAATACGAGCAGTCCGCAGCCCAGATTGACGTCTGCGAGGCGTCGATAAAAACGGCGCGGGCTGAAATCGAGCAGGCGCAGGCGAATGTTAAAACCGCGGAGCGCAATTTGAGCTACTGCAAGATAAAGGCGCCCGTTGACGGGGTCGTTATAGACAGAAAAGTGAACATCGGGCAGACGGTCGTTTCAAACATGAGCGTAAGCTCACTGTTTTCGATAGCCAAAGACTTGAAAAAAATGGAGGTTTGGGCGTCGGTAAACGAGGCGGACATAGGCTATGTGAAGCCCGGGCAAAACGTTTCGTTTACCGTTGACGCCATGCCGTCTGAAACATTTTACGGCAAGGTTGGCAAAATCAGGCTGAATGCCACTATGTCGCAAAACGTGGTAACCTACATCGTGGAAGTCGTGGTTGACAATTCCGACGAAAAGCTGTTGCCGTATCTCACGGCGAATTTGAAATTCGAGGTGGAATCCGCAAAAGGGGTTTTGAGCGTGCCGAATTCCGCGCTTAGATGGTCTCCCGACGGGGCGTCTGAAAGCTTGGGCAGGGGGCGCGGCGCAGTCTGGATTTTAAACGGCTCTCAAATTTCCAAAATCGAAGTCAAGACGGGAATTTCGGACGGGGCGTTCACAGCGGTTTATTCCGACAAGCTTAAAGGCGGAGAGATTGTGGTTACGGGGGTAAACGCCAATGAGGATGCGGCGGGCGCGGCGGCATCCAATCCGTTTATGCCAAAGCCTCCGCGCATGCGCAAGAACGGCGGCAAATAGCGGTTATGAATTTAATAAAGCTTAAAAACATTTGCAAAACCTATATCGTGGGCGATTTAAAGCTTCCCGTTTTAAAGTCGATTTCCCTCGACGTGGGAAAAGGCGAAATGCTTGCCCTTACGGGGACTTCCGGATCCGGCAAAAGCACGCTCATGAATATTTTGGGATGCTTGGACCGCCCGACTTCGGGGGAGTATTTTTTGGAGGGCGTTGAAATTTCAAAGCTCGACAACGACGGCAGGGCGGATGTCCGCAGCAAAAAAATCGGCTTCGTATTCCAAAGCTTCAATTTGCTGCCGAGAACTTCGGCTCTTGAAAACGTCATAATGCCTCTCTTTTACACGGCGAACCATTTGAGCGAAAAACAGATGGTTGAACGCGGCGAGCAAATGCTCGAAAAAGTGGGGCTTAAAGACAGAATGGCGCACGAGCCGTCCCAGCTTTCGGGCGGACAGCAGCAGAGGGTCGCAATCGCGCGGGCTCTCGTAAACTCCCCCGAAATCCTATTTGCGGACGAGCCTACGGGCAATCTCGACAGCAGAATGAGCGGGGAAATCATGGATATGTTCTGCCAAATAAACGAGTGCGACGGAGTAAGCGTAGTGCTTGTGACCCACGAGCCGGAAATCGCCGAGAAGGCGAGGAGGGTTGTGCGTTTGATGGACGGCGAAATCACGGACGACAGGATTGTAAGGCGATGAAAAACTGGCGCATATTAAAATCGGCGTTAAAGTCCATTTTGCGCAATCCCATGCGCACATTTTTGACGACGCTTGGCATAGTGATAGGGATTGCCGCCGTCATTGCGCTTATGGAAGTCGGCGCGGGCGCGCAGGACAGCCTGAAAAAAAGCATTTCCGCAATGGGTGTAAACTCCATAACGGTGCGCCCCGGAGCGGGAATGATGGGCGGAGTGAGTTCAGGCGCGGGCTCAAAGGCGAATTTGACGGCGCAGGACGTTTCGGAAATTTTAAAGGGATGCCCTTCCGTAAAGCTTGCAACCCCCGTGATTTCTGTCAGGGGGCAGATTGTTTACGGAGGCAAAAATTGGAGCCCCTTCGGCGTCAACGGCGTGAACGAAGACTATCTTGAAATCGGCAATTGGCAGGTTGCGGACGGGGATATGTTTTCAAGATTGCAGGTTTTAAGAGGGGCAAAAGTTTGCCTGATAGGCTCTACCGTAAAGCGCGAACTATTCGGAAATGAAGACCCGATTGGAAAAGACATACGCATACAAAATGTGCTTTTCAAGGTAATAGGCGTGCTTAAAAGCAAGGGCGCGAATATGATTGGAATGGACCAAGACGACACTGTAATTGCCCCGTGGACTGCCGTAAAAGCGCGGCTTGCGGGCGCGGGGCAGACTTCGCTTTCGTCCGTTTCTTCCTCGTCTTCTACAACCGTCACATCGACTTCATCTACTTATCCCGATTCGACAAGCATGTATCCGCCGGCTTCCAATTCAAACTTGCCCCCCGTGCGTTTTCAGAATATCGACAGCATTTCCGCATGGGCAAAAACTCCGGAGCTCGTGGATTCTGCTGTCGCCGAAATAACAAAGGTTTTGCGCTCATCCCACAAGATTGCCGACGGGGCTGAAAACGATTTCCAAATCCGCACAATGTCCGAATTTTCCGACTTTCTTACGGGTTCGACAAAGAATATGACAAATCTTTTGCTTTGCGTGGCGTTCATTTCCCTGATAGTCGGGGGTGTGGGCATTATGAATATTATGCTTGTTTCAGTGACTGAAAGAACGCGCGAAATAGGGCTTAGGATGGCTGTCGGCGCAAAGAAGCGCGACATTCTGCGCCAGTTTCTTGTAGAATCTGTTGCGATATGCTTTATGGGCGGGCTGATTGGGATAGCTTTGGGGCATGGCGCGTCGATGCTTTTGGCGTCCGCGATGAACTGGCCTTCAACTCTTTCTTATTCCGCGATATTGTTGTCTGTGGGCGTTTCCGTCTTGGTGGGGCTTGTGTTCGGCTATTATCCCGCATGGAAGGCGGCAAGGCTCGACCCGATTGAGGCTTTGAGATATGAATAAAAAATATATGGTTTTATTTTTAGCCGCCTTTCTGTTCGGATGCGCGGCAGGTCCAGACTTTGAAAAGCCGAAATACGGGCAAATGCCGGAGTATTTCGACGCTGAAAATTCCCCGCTTTTCAGCGCGGAAGAAGGCGACATCGCCAAGTGGTGGGAGGTTTTTGAAGATCCCGTTTTAAATTCTTTGATAGAGCGCGCTCTGGAGCATAATTTCGACTTGAACATCGCGAGGATTTCAGTTGAACAGGCGGGATACCGGCTTGGAATTTCGCAAAGCGGGCTGTTTCCCGTTTTGGACGCCAAGGGCGGGTTTGCCGAAAGGGGAAACATGGGCGGCTCGTCGCGCGGCTACACTTCGGCGGAGCTTGGCGTCGGATGGGAAATCGACGTGTTTGGCGGC
The DNA here is from genome assembly GCA_017629765.1 of Opitutales bacterium. GTDB lineage: Bacteria > Verrucomicrobiota > Verrucomicrobiia > Opitutales > Intestinicryptomonadaceae > Intestinicryptomonas. Next base: position 4,396 of record JAGBWO010000130.1, read on the forward strand.
GTACGCAGGGGCATTGAAAGCGTGGAAGCCGATTATATGGCGGCTGAGGCGAATAAAAATGCGGTTCGCATAAAAGTTGCAAGCGACGTTGCAAATGCCTACTTTCTTTACAGATTCTATTGCGAGGATTTGTCTATTACCCGTAAAAATTTGGAGACCCAGAAAAAGACTTTGAAAATCATAAAAGAGCGTTTGGAAAACCGCCTGATAGCAAAGCTCGACTATGTCCGCTCCGAAGCCCAGCTTCAATCCACCCTTTCGCAAATTCCGTCCATAGAGGCGCAAAAGGAGTCGGCAAGATACGCCCTCGAGCTTCTGCTCGGCTTGAATTCGGGCGCGCTTAAAGAGGAGCTAAAAGACCTTTCGGGACTTCCGGAATTTGAGAAATTCATTTCAGTGCAAGTTCCCGCAAAGCTTTTGGAGCGGCGTCCCGACATAATTGAGGCGGAATATAAGCTGCATTCCGCAGTCGCGAAAATAGGCGAGGCAGAGGCCGACTTCTATCCAAAATTTTCGATAACGGGCAACATTTCATACAGCGCGCCCGCAAAGGCGAATCTGTTTGACAGCCAGTACGGTTCGTGGAGCGTAGGCCCTACGGTATCGTGGAATTTGTTCAGCGCAGGCAAGACTTATTACAACGTAAAACTGCAGGAGTCGCTTGCAAAGGAAGCCGGCGTTTCTTGGGAGAAAGTTGTGGCAACCGCCGTGAAAGAGGTTCAGGACGCCATGGTATCTTCCGTAAAACAGCGCGAAAAAACGGAAATTCTTAAAAATGTCGTAAAAAGCAACGTCGACGCCTACGAGCTTTCTTTCAAGCTTTTCAAGGCGGGAGAGTTGGAGTTTTTGGATTTGCTTGACGTCCAGCGCACAATGCTTGCGGCGGAACAGTCGCTTTTGGAATCCCGAAGGCAGTCTTTGGATAATATCATTCTTCTTTACAAATCTCTCGGCGGCGGATGGCAAAGCGGGGCCGAGAAAAAAGATTAGCCGCTTATGCTCGCAAAATTTGAAAATCCGAAAAATCTTGTTTTTTTCGGGTTTTTTTACATATTTATTAAAAATCGAATATTTTTATAACATAGAGAGAAAAAATTGTAAAATATGGAAAATTTAAAAATCGCCGACGAAATAAAGCTTTCGGGGATTTCGAGGCGCAAATTCTTAAAAATGATGTCGGCTGCGGGGCTTGGAACAATGGCCTTGGGCGCGGGCGGATGCTCTTCAAGCAACGCAAACGGAAAAATCGTGATTATCGGCGGCGGCGCGGCGGGCATCAGCATGGCTGCGCGCTTGAAGAGGCTTCTTGCAAATCCGAATATCACAATCATTGACCCGAGCGACTTGCATTACTACCAGCCGGGCTTCACCCTCATCGCTTCGGGCGTATATACCCCCGACGAAGTTTACAAAAAACAGTCCGACTGCATGCCAAGCGGAGTCAACTGGGTAAAAGACAGCGTCATCGGCGTCGATGCCGACAAAAACAAAGTAATGACCTTGAAAAACGGCGTCATAGACTACGACTTTTTGGTTCTCGCGCCGGGCTTGCAGATAAATTGGAGCGGCGTTGAAGGCATTACGCGCGAAACTTTGGGGCAGGGCGACGCCTATTGCATATACGACCACCAAGGCGCAATCCGCACATGGCAGGGAATGCAAAAATTCGTCGAAAAAGGCGGAAGGGGCATTTATACCGATACCTACACAAAGCACAAATGCGGCGGAGCTCCCAAGAAAGTATGCCTGCTTTCCGAGCATCTCGCGCGCAAAAAGGGAACGCGCAAAAATTTGAAGCTGGATTTCTTTACGGCAAGCAAAGTCCTTTACGATGTTCCTTACTTCACGCCGAGGCTTTTGGAAATATACAAGGAGCGCGATGTTTCGATTTCGACGAGAGTCCGCGTGAAGGGCGTTGACACCTCCGCGAAGAAGGTGCATATGGAAAAAATCGTCGTGTCTTCCGAAAAGCAAAAAGACCCAAGCGGCGCGGAAAAAGTCGTCGAAAAAAGAACATACGTTCCGTTTGTGGAAGATTACGACTTCTTGCATTTTCTGCCCCCGATGACGGCTCCCGATTTCGTCAAGGAGTCTGGTTTAAGCTGGACGGAAGGCAAACTCGCACCCGAAGGCTGGGCGGCGACAAACAAGGAAACGCTTGTCCACAATAAGTACAAAAACATTATGGTTGTGGGCGACGTTGCTGGAATTCCGACATCCAAAACATCGGCCGCCATCCGCAAGCAGACGCCGGTTGCGGCAAAGAATTTGGTATCGATAATGGAAGGCAAAGAGCCTGCCGAAAAATACAACGGATACGCCGCCTGCCCGATTGTGACCGAATACGGCAAACTTATAATGTGCGAATTCGACTACGACAAAAAGGAGCAAATATCTTTTCCGTTAAACCTCTGGGATATGTCGAAAGAGCAGGCGGTTGGCTGGTACTTGAAAGTGTATATGCTAAAACCGCTCTACTTCTACGGAATGCTAAACGGCTTGGTGTAATAAAATAAAACAGTTTTATGTAAAAACAAAGAAGTTCCGAATACTCTTCGGGACTTTTTTTGTATGTTGATTATTCTTATTGGTTTCTGAAAAAAACAAAAATAGGCGTAGTAAAAGGTTTTGACGCCCATTTGTATTGCGTCGAAGGAAGCCAGAAGCATGGATTATGCAAAATAAACAGGAGAAACAATGCGGTTGGTTTGTCGGCAGATGAAGCTTGCGGGAAAATTTTGCATGCTTATCCCGAAATTATGGATATTTTAAAATAAGAATAAGATTAGTAATATCCCAAAATGAGTTTATTATCCGAATAAATTTTGTTTTAATTAAAACCTCAGCTGGATTTGCGTTCGGAATATGTGCATGTCCGTTTCTATGTCTCCGAAAAATCGCGAGTTCACGGGATGGTCGAATTTTGCGTATTCATAGCCTGCAAAAAATTTGAAGTCGTTGCCCCTGATATACCAGCAAAGTCCGCCGTATATCGTCGTTGCGCGGTCGAAATAAATGTCGAATGGTTGGGGATGCGAGCTTGCTTTCGCTCCCGTCAGCACGTCTTTGGGCAGTATTCCTTTTCCATCTGTAAAAATTTGGCTAAGCCTCCCCACAAGGCTGAGCCTTCCGTATTTGTTCAAATTCAATATGAAATATTCGGCGTTTAAATTGTATCCGACGGGCGTCGCGTAGCCGCTTCTGTCAAGCGAGCCGTATTCTATGTTTGAAATTACGGATTCCAGCCACATCGTTAAATCTTCTTTGTACTTCAGCTCGACAAACGGATTTGCCTGGAAAATCGAGCCGTATTTGTCGTTTGAAACAATGAATGCCTGGTTTCCGAATCCAGTCTTTGCTCCGAATGTGATTTTGAAGTCTTCGCAAAGTTTTTTGGTGTAGAAAAACGCAGCCCAAAAGTTTACATTGTTTGCGCTCTCAGGATTTGCTTCTTTCCCCGACAGGTGGGAATGCAGCTTTATGGTGTTATTCATCGAATTTGTCAGCGCCAAGTGGTATTTAAAGCCGTCAATCCCGCGCACTTCGCCGTCCCAGAACAGCCCCGTGTAGCGCATCCCCATGCCGATTCTGCTGTTGTTTTGGGCGTAGAAAAAATATCTGGAAACGATAGAAGTATCGATTGTGGGAATTTTGAAAGCGCCTACGATTTCTTCATAGCCCATTTGTACTTTTTTAAACCCGATGTTCAGAGTTCCGCTTGTAAAGTCTAAATCGAGCTTTTTTGCGACATAGCAGTTCAGAAGATAGTCCGAACCGTTTGTGTTTCTTCTGCAAAAGTCGAGATCTATGGCGGCTTTCCAGTTGTCGGGAATTTCGGCGAGAAAGCCCATATAGGCTCTTCTTAGTATGAATCCGCCCCAATCTTCGCCGCTTTCATGGGTGGTTTCGCTATACATGTAGTTCGACATCACTTGGGCGAACCCCCATACTTTTGTTTTTATCGCGCCGTCTTTTTGCGGGAAGACCAAAGCCAAATCTTTTGCGATTTTTGAGGCTTCGTCTTTTGATATGATGTTTTTGCCGCAAAGGTTGTCCAATACGCCCTTGTCTTGCGAAAAAGCCGTTTGGGCCGCCGCCAAAACCGACAAGGCGAGCGGTAAAAACTTTATGGCTTTTGCAATATTCATAAATTTAAAATATGTTCGTTTGGGAAAATATTTTTGCAAGCTTAATATGCCTTTTAACTAAAATCTGCTTGCAATATTCGATTTTTTTATGTCTGCTTTTTCTTTTGGAAATTTTATGGAAATATTTGTAAGCAATTTGCCGCATTCCGCAGAATCGGGTGAAATAGAAACGTTGTTTGCCGCTTTTGGCAAAGTCGAAAAAATAAAAATTTTAAAGGATAAATTTTCGGGGAAACCGCGCGGAATGGCGTTTGTGTCAATGTCCGAGGATGCCGACGCAAAAGGCGCAATAGAATCCTTGAGCGGATTTCAGATGCAGGGCAGGGAGATAAAAGTCGAAAAGGCGCGTTCCAGAACTTCCAAAAGCGGCGGCTTTAACGGATTCCGCCCCAAAACTTCCTTGGATTTGAAAATAGAGAAGAAATTTAGGAAGCGGGAAAATTTCGTCAGGCGTTAAGCTCTATCAGAGTGTAAACGGCGCAAAAATCTCCGGCAATTGTCAGTGTCGAAAATATGTGCCAAATGGCATGAGCAAACTCGGCATTCTTTTTCAGATAAAAAAACAAGCCGGTTAAATCGAAAACTGCCGCTATTAAAAAAAGCAATACGGAAACTGGCGGCATAAAAAACATTGGCGCGATTATTGCAGACGGCATAATCGTGTAAAATAAAACCGACCATCTCTTTGTGCCGTCTGTCCCTTTTTTTATCTTCATTATCGAGCCTGTTATTGCCGCAAAAAGCATTGCAAACGAGAGCGCGGCGGTCCAAAAAATCGGCATTGATGAAAGCGACGCGGCGGCAAAAAAGACGCCGAAAGTCATAAAGAAAATCGCGATGTGGTCCAAAAGCTTGAATTTTAATTTTATTTTGCCGTTTGCTCCGTGGTACAACGCAGAGCTTGCAAAGGCGAAAACGGCGGTTGCCGCAAAAACAAAAACGGATAAAACCTTGAAATGTCCCAAATGCTGCGCCCTGCAAATTAAATAAGCTCCTGCAGCGACGGATAAAACCGCCGCAAAGATGTGCGATATGCAGTTTAAAAATTCTTCTCTTTTGGAGTAGCCCATTGCGTAAAAACGGTATTTTTTATTTGAAGCCACTTATAGTAAAAAAACATTCCTTCTCAAATAAAAAATACAATTTTTTCCCTCTATCTTGCTTCGTTGCTTGCATTAAGAAAATATTTAAGGGGGGGCATTTTGATTCGCGATAAATTTATCGGCGGCGGCATTCAAAATCTTGACTAAAATAAAAAATTAATAATGATTCAGTTATGAAAAGGCGCATATTTATTTTTGGGGTAGTGGCATTATTTGCCGCGTTTTGTAATGGTTTTGCAGCACCTAAGCCTACGAAAATCGCTTGCGTGGGCGATAGCATTACCGCCGGAAACGGCATCAAAAATAAGGAAATGGATACTTATCCTTCCGTTCTTCAAGAAATGCTTGGCAAAAAGTATGAAGTTGAAAATTTTGGCGCAAGCGGCAGAACGCTACTAAAAAAGGGCGACCATCCGTATTGGAATGACGGCAATTATAAACGCGCCCTCGAATTTATGCCCGATATCGTGATTCTCAAGCTCGGCACAAATGACTCAAAGCCTCAAAATTGGCGGCATAAAGACGAATTTATCGCGAATATGCGGGAGATGATTGCGGCATTTAAGAATCTCGAAACAAAACCAAAAATCTATCTTTGCACGCCTATGTATGCTTCGAGGCCCGCTTGGGGCATTACGGAGGAGGTCGTGCATAACGAGGTCGTTCCTGCCGTCAAGAAGGTCGCCAAACTTGAAAAATTGAAGCTAATCGATTTGCATTCTATGTTTGAAGGGCAGGGCGATATGCTTGGCGACGGAATCCATCCAAACGAGGAAGGCGCCATGAAAATGGCAGGGATTTTCTATAAGGTTTTGACAAATAAAAATCCGCCAAAACTCGAAGCAATTCGCGGCAGGAAATCCAACGAGGGAGGTTTTGCGCGCCTTGATATGCCTATGCGCCGCGACACTTTGAGCATTGTCTATCCAAAGCAGTCCGACGAAAATAAGTCGTGGGTGTGGATTGCGGAAGATTTTTCAAAGCTAAACAAGGAGCGCAAAAAGCTGCTCGAAGGGGGAAGCCAGCTAATGTTTTGGAAAACACCGACAACTTGCAGGCAAATGAAAGAGGCGCTTGATTGGTCGGTTGAATTTTATTTTTACGGCATCGAAAGGCATAAGCTTTTTCGCAATGTCGACTTGGATTTTTCAGGCAGGGGGGCAAATGTAGCCTTAATGCTTGCCGAAAAAATTTCGGATAGAGTTGCAAGCATCACTTTGCGCGATCCTGAGCTTGAAGAGGGATTGACACTGGCAAAAGTTGTAGAAAGAAAGATTCCGGTTTATGTTTTGCCAAAAAATTCCAATGTCGTAAAAGCTCTTAAAGACTTGGGGGTAAATGTAATTTTAGGGCAGCCTAATGAATTTTAAAGCCTCGTATATATAATAAAAAGATTTCAGCAGATTCTTGGGAACAGAGTGCTTTTAAAAATAGGTGTTTACCGCAAAATCGTATTGTTCTATAAATATTTTTTTAAACGCGCTTAAATTGTTTTGCTCGTAAAAAATCAAAACAGCTTCTTTGTATTTCAGAGAATCGACAGATCTAAATGACAATGGGCAACACTTATTTGCTATTAGAAGTGCATTGCTTACAATTCTTGATGTTCGCTTGTTGCCATCGGCGAATGGTTGAATGTATGATAATAAGAGAATAGCAAGCAATGCTTTTTCAAACACGTTTTTGCGCGTGTTTATCAAATTGCATGCTAAGTTCATAGCTTCTGTGATTTGAAAATCGTTATCCAATGGCCTGTAATTCGTTCCGGTTATTCCGACTCTGCTTCTACGAATATTGAGCTCTACGTTTAAATTTTTAATCAAAATACTGTGGATATCTTCTATTCTGGGGAGAGACAAAGATTGTAAATAATCGGGATTATCAATCAAGAAATGCAATGCTTCTTTGTGGTTTAGAAGCATAATAGCTTCTTCTTTTGTCTTCCCTTTGGCTTCTTCTTTTTCTTTTAATAGACGTTCCGTTTCTAACAATGAATATGTATTGCCTTCTATTTGCGAAGATTTCCAAGAAAGGTCTATTCCCAAACGCTCCATTTCCGAATTGTAGACATTTGCAGATATATTTGAAATATTCTTCAAAAATTTTTCTTGTAGCTTATTTAAATAAGACAGTTCGTCTGTTGAAAACAACTCAATTGCCGGCAATAGATTTTCTAATAAATCAAAATTAAAAGAAGTTTGGACTGTGCGTTCGTCAATTTCCTTTTTGAAATATTCTTCAATATCGTACGTTCGCAACAGATGCGCCTTGGGCGTTATTGAATATTTACAAGCTCGCCCTTTGCCTTTTACGGATATGAGATTTTTATTGATTGCATCTGCTAAAATCCTCTTTATTGTAGCCGGGCTTGGAGGATTTTTTAACGAATTTGTGATTTCGACCCTTGAAGAATCAGGGGTGAAATGTAAAAAATTTAGTATCTCATCTAATATTTCCATTATATTTATAATCTAACAATCGGCTCAAAATGTCAAGTTTTGTATCCGTTATCGGCTCATTTTGAGCTGGTTTTTATTTAATTTGAGCCGATATATATAATTTTTAGATTGTTGCGGTTTTGTGGAAAAATCTTTTATAACTACGCTCGCTTATTCTGTTTTTCAAAATTCTAACAAAAAAACTGCGAATTCTTCAAATTCGCAGTTTAAAAGCTTTTAACGGATGTTAAGAAAAGATCAACAGGTTCAATTTGTCGAAGTAAAAATCGGCTAAATTTCCACAAAAATCCAGACACGCGTTAAGGTGTCTATCTTGCATATAAATCATGGATCCAGAAGAATTTAGATGTTTTTGTCCAACACAATAACTGATTTTTTTGCAAATGCTTTATATTTAGCATATTTTTCTGTCAGC
>JAGBWO010000131.1 GCA_017629765.1 Opitutales bacterium
CTTGCCTGTTTCGCGCGCCGCGCGAACCATTGAACGCGCACCTTCAACAGTGTTTGACATCATCTTTTCGCAGTAAACGTTTACGCCCGCCTTCAAGAAGTCGACCGTTTGCGGAGCATGCCAAAAGTCCGGAGTCGCGATGACCACGCCGTCCAAATCTTTTTCGTTTGCGATAAGATCTTTGTAGTCTTCGTAAAGATGGTCTTTAAGGTCTGTTTTCTTGCCGGCCTTTGCGGTTGCGCCCAAGATGCGGCCGCGAGCATAGCGGCGACGGCATTCCCAAATATCGCAAACCGCGCGGAAGCGGATTCCGGGAATTTTAAGAAGGCTGTTCAAAAGCACTTCGCCTTCCGCGCCCATGCCGACGAGCGCTATGTTTAACTCTTCGCTTGGAGCGACCTTTTTATCCTGGGCGTTGGCAACGCTCGAAGACATCATAAGACCGCCGCCCGCAAGACCTGCGAGCTTCAAGAAGTCACGTCTGTTATATTCCATATATTATCCCCCTTTTTATTATTTGTTGCACTTGCAGCAAGGAAGCTTGCCGCAGGGCAAAAGTTCAAATTTGTTATGCTTTGCAAGCAGCAATGCCGCGACAATCATAATCATATGCACGCCCAAAAATGCGATGCCGGCAGCCGAAGCGTCGCGCAATGCGGGTTCCAAGATGATGAAGCCGTATGTCAAAGAAATGTAAAGCAAGCCCATCAAGAAAAGAGTTACTCGTGTGCAAATGCCAAGCAACAGCGCCACGCCGAGAGCGATTAGCGCGTAGCCCAAAACATAGGCGTAAGGCTCAACCATAAAAGTTGGCATAAGCGGGCTTGCGGCAAAGCCTTCAATGCTCATCGGACCTTTTGCGGGCAAGCCGTGATAGAACTGGAAGCCCAAAGTTTGAGCCTTGTCAAAAGCTTCTGCCCCCATCGCCTGCAATGTTTCTGCGTCAAGGTCGGCGTATTCCGCCTTTACAGTCTGACCTTCGCCTTGGAATTTTACCAACCCCGTACCGATTGCTCTGGCTGCGAGCCAAAAACGCAGAAGCCAGAACGCCATTGTATGTGAGAATGATGATTTACAATTTTCTTCTTGCATAATATTTTCTTTAAGATTTGTGATTTATATTCTTTTTAAAATTTTTTATTTTTCAAGCAAAAAATGCCCCGTTTGCAGACGCCTGAAACATTCAAACATCCGCCCGAACAAGACATGCGGCTTAAATATGTTTTTATTAGAATGTTGCAAAAAAACATAAAATCCCGGAATTTCCGCGCCCGTCCAAAAAATCAATCGGACTTTGCGCGGATTTTCGGGATTTTTTAAATAATTACTGGTTTGACTTGTCGAACGCCGAGTCGAAGACAACATCGGATGTCGGGAAGTCAATCTTGCGCGTGAAGGCGCAAGCTTCCGTGCCGCCGTGAACTCTGTCCATTCTTCCGTCTTCCCATTCGACGGAAAGAGGACCTTTGTACTTGATGTCGTTTAGCGCAACGATGATTTCCTCAAAGTTCACATCGCCATGGCCGGGAGAGCGGAAGTCCCAATAGCGGCGCGGATCGGTAAATTCGGTATGGCCGCCGAATACGCCCGCTTCGCCGTTGCCATGACCCCACCATGCGTC
>JAGBWO010000132.1 GCA_017629765.1 Opitutales bacterium
GCCGAAAAGCGCCGCCGCCAAAACCGCTAATATTGGAAGTTTTCTTTTCATGTAAAAAACAAGCGGTAAAGAACAAACTTTCCCGCTTGAAGTCTCTTATTTGTTTTCCGCGTCCGGATCGGGCATTTCCGTGAAATCGCCGTCGTCGGGTTCTTTTTCGTCAACGGAGGGGGGCATGTCTTCTGTCGCATAATAGCTGTGGTAGCTTTTGTTATAGTAAGACGTGCTGTACATTCCCGAGCTTGAAGCGTTTACCATGTTCATAATTGCGCCCAAAATCGGAACATTGCTTTCAAGCAGCCTCTTGATGTAATTTTTGATGAGTTTGCGCTTTATTGCGTTAAACTTGATTACATAAATCATGCCGTCAACGTATGGCAGAATTGAAACTGCGTCGCTTACGGCTCCGATAGGCGGAGTGTCTATGAAAATCTTGTCGTATTGGGTGCGAAGCTCTTGCAGCATTTGCACGAATTTTTCGGAATTTAAAATTTGAGTCGGGTTTGCGGCCCTGCGTTCGCAAGGCAAAACGTCCATATTCGGGAAGTATTCCTGCACGATGCTTTCCTGCAATGTATTTTTATCTTCAATATAGGATAAAATTCCCTTTTCGGAATTTAAGTCCAAAATCTTCGATATTGCCGGCAAGCGCAAGTCCGCGTCGATTATCAGGGTTTTTTCTCCGTTCATCGCCGAAGTAAACGCGAGGTTTGAAAGCACAAAACTTTTGCCTTCCGACGGCGTTGTTGATGTTGAAAGAATTACTTTTGCGGTTTTTCCGATAGGGCTTAATTTGATAGCTGAAAGAACTGCCTTGAAAGATTCCGATGCGCCCCTGTCGGCATTGGATGCGGAAACTTGCGCTTTTTCGGAGGAGTTGAGCCTCTTGATTCTCGGAATTGAACCCAAGAGCGGAAGCCCTATGATTGATTCAATGTCGTATGCGGATTTTGCCTTGTCGTCCAAGAACGCAACCGCAAAGGCCATTACTATGCCGCCCAATATGCCGCCCAAAACGCCGATTATTATATTCAAAATGTAATTCGGGCTTGAGGGTTCGGAAGAGCTTAATGCGGTGTCGACGATTTTTGCCGAAGCGGGTATCAAATTGACTTCCGCCAAACGCTTGTTCATTTGAAGCTGCATTTCCTGCAAAAGCATTTCCGCCGCGTTCTTTTCGCGTTCGATTACCTTGTAGGCCACCGCCTTGTCGGAGAGGTCGTTGCGCTCCGCGTTCTTTTCGGCGAGGGCTTTTTGGAGGTTTTCATAGTTCTTTTGAACCATTTCGTAGTTTGCGGCAATTTCTTGAACCGTGGATTTTACCGCAACGTTAAGCTCGTTGTTCGTCTGTTCGAGCCTGCGCGTAAGCTCAATCATTTTTGGATGCTTTGCCTTGTAGCGCTTTTCGTACTGGGCAAGGTCTATTAAGAGCATTGAACGCTGCTGCAGGAGCTGCGAAACATGCGGATTCGAGCGGATTTTAGGCAATTCCCAAAGGTTGCCTTTTTCGCGCTCGCACTCCTGTATCAAACGCCATTCCGTCTGCGCGGATTCGTAGTTTTGCTTTGCTATCGTTACGGAAGTCGTGAGGTCGACCAATTCTTTTGCAAGCATGTCGACGCGCTGGTCGAGAGATTCCGCCTTGTTTTCCTTGCGGTAGTTGACGAGTTTTGATTCAAGCTCGCGGACTTTTGTGTCTTGGAAGTTCACTTTGTCGCGCAAGGCTTCAATCATCATAAGCATATCCGAGGAATTTGTCTGCTGGGAGTAGGTGATGAATTCCTTTGCGTACAAGTTTGCCACTCTTGCGGCGAGGTCTTTATCGGGGTGGGTGTAGTCGATATTGACAATAAAGCTCATTCTGTTCGGCGCGATGGAGCGGTTGCGTATCAATATGCCTTCCTCCGTGATTTTTGCGCCGAAAGTAATCATGTCATGGTACGGAGCCATCAAACGCTGGGCTTCGTCGGGCTTCAGCTGCTTTTTGACAAAAGAAACGACTTCCATTGACTCCAAAAGCTTTATTTGCGTGTTGAAGTCCTGCACGTCCCTGATGTCGTCGCGCCGCGAACGGTCGGCTTCTACGGGCTTGTCGACGCTTCTTAGAATTCGGATTGTCGCGCGCGATGTGTAAACTGGCGTGACTCTGAACGTGTAAAGAATGCTGCCCGACAGAATAATCAAAAATGTGATTATTATAAACCAGATTTTTTCGCGCAAAACTTGCAAATAGTCGGCGAATGTTCTGTTTGGAATTTCATTGCCCTGCGGAGCCGCCCCGTAATTTTTTCCGTACGGGTTCCCGTATGTGCCGTAATTTCCATATGAACCGTAATTCCCGTATCCGTTATAGTTTCCGTATCCGTATCCGTAGCCATAGCCGTAGCC
>JAGBWO010000133.1 GCA_017629765.1 Opitutales bacterium
GCCAAAACAAAATAATTTGTTATCGGAGACTTGCCCCTCACGTCCAAGATTTTGAGATCCATCGCCTTTTTGTCTTCAAGGGCGTCGCGGCAGGATGTTAAAATTTTCAAGATGTCTTCTTCTTTTTGCATAATTAAAAATTATCAAATATAAAGTTTCTTTTCTTTTATATAATTTAAGACATTTTCGTCAACAAAATCATTTTCAAAATTTCCGTTTTTTAATTTTTCGCGAATGCATGTGGATGAAATTTCCATAGGCTCAAAAGACACAACCTCTATTTTTGCGCATTCGGGCAAATTCGGGTTTTCCATTTTTTCGGCGCCGCGTTTCACTACGGCAAAAGAGACAAGGTTCGCAAGCTCTTCAATATTGCGCCACTTGTGGAGGCTCAAAAGCTGGTCGGTGCCGATAATCCAGAAAAACCGCGCGCCTTTTATTTTTTTCCTTAAAAATTTTACCGTGTCTATTGAATAGCTGACGCCGCCGCGCTCCCTTTCGATTTCCAAAATTCTGAATTTTTTGCCGAAGTTTCCAAGGGCGATTTTAAGCATTTCAAGCCTGTCGCCAAAGCTTGCGGAGTGCGGATTGGGCTTTAAGGGAGCGGAAAAGGCGGGGATAAAAAATATTTCGTCGAGAGACAGGCTCTCGCATGCAGCATTTGCAATCTCCAAATGCGCCTTGTGGGGAGGATCGAAACTGCCGCCCATTATTCCGATTTTAACCATAAAAAAATTGAAGCTTCTTTGCCCTCAAAAGTCAAAATCAATAGAAAACATCCGCAAAAAAACCGCAATCAGCGCTTGCGGTTCTTTGAAAGCTGCTGCGCGATTGCAAAGCGTATGGTGGATTCAAGCCTTTCGATTTCCTCAGGGTCGGACTCCCTCAACGCCTTGTATTTTTCAAGCGAAGCGACTGCCCTCGCCTTCGCCTTCTCAACGCTTTCCAAATCAATGTCTTCAACTTCTATTGCGGCTTCGGTAAGCACGGAAATGGTGTCTGAAACGCACCTTGCATATCCCTTGTCAACCGCCAAACTTTCCTGCTTTCCGTTGCATACAACCCGAATTTCGCCCGCCTCGATAATCGTGACAATCGGGATATGCCCCTTCAAAATTTGGATTTCCCCCGAACGGGTAGGCAACGCAACGCTCTCCACTTCGGAGCTTTTCCATGCTATTCCTTCGGGGGTGACTATTTCAAGATACAACATCGCTATTTCTTTTGGGATTTTTCGTGCGCTTCCAAGACTTCTTCTATCGTGCCTTTCATATAGAAATCGTTTTCGTTGATATGGTCGACTTCGCCGTCCAAAATCATTTTGAATCCCCTTACAGTGTCGGCAATTTTAACATAAGTGCCGGGAACGCCGTTAAAGATTTCAGAAACGTGGAAGGGGTGCGACAAAAACCTCTGGATTTTTCTTGCGCGGAAAACCGTCAACTTGTCTTCGTCAGACAGCTCGTCGATGCCCAAAATTGATATGATGTCCTGCAAATCTTTGTATTTTTGCAAGACTTCCTGAACACCGCGCGCAACCTTGAAATGCTCTTCGCCAACAATGTCGGGCGTGAGGGCGTTTGAAGTGGAGGCAAGGGGGTCAACTGCGGGATAAATGCCCAAAGAGGCGATTGCCCTGTCCAACACGATTGTGGAATCCAAGTGCGCGAAAGTATTTGCAGGAGCCGGGTCTGTCAAGTCGTCCGCCGGGACATAAACCGCCTGAAAAGAGGTAATCGAACCGTTTTTGGTTGAAGTTATTCTCTCTTGAAGCTCGCCCATTTCAGTCGCCAAAGTCGGCTGGTAGCCCACTGCCGACGGGGAACGTCCCAAAAGCGCGCTGACTTCCGAACCCGCCTGCGAAAATCTGAAAATGTTGTCGATGAAAAGCAATACGTCCTGCCCCTCCTTGTCGCGGAAATACTCAGCCATTGTAAGCGCCGAAAGAGCAACGCGCATACGCGCGCCGGGAGGTTCGTTCATCTGCCCGTAAACGAGCGCAACCTTTGATTCGGAAAGATTTTTTTGGTTGATGACGCCTGAATCCGACATTTCGTGGTAAAGGTCGTTGCCCTCTCTCGAACGCTCGCCGACACCCGCAAAAATCGAAAAGCCGCCGTGCGCGTGCGCGATATTGTGGATAAGCTCCATAATGACAACCGTCTTGCCGACGCCCGCGCCGCCGAACGCGCCGACCTTGCCGCCCCTCACAAACGGGCAAATCAAGTCAATCGGCTTTATGCCCGTTTCCAAAACTTCCGCCTTTGTGCTTTGTTCCGCCAGGCTCGGCGCTTTGCGGTGAATGGGCATTCTTTCGGAAACTTCGACTTTTCCCGCATCGTCAACAGCGTCGCCGACAACGTTGAAAATTCGGCCCAAAACTCCGCGGCCCACGGGAACTTTTATGGGCGAACCCGTATTTTCCGCCTTGTCGCCCCTGCGCAAGCCTTCGGTTGAACCCATTGCCACGCATCGCATGACGCCGTCGCCCAAGTGCTGTTGTATTTCCAGAACAACGCTCTTTTCAACGCCCTCGACATTCATACTGGCGTTCAGCGCGGAATAGATTTCGGGCAGCGGATTGCAGTCGAACTTAACGTCCACAACAGCCCCCATGACTTGCGTTATAATTCCGATAGAGTCGCTCATTTTTATTTCCTTAAATTCATTTTTGAGAAATTGCCGAAGCCGCGGCGATTTCCGTGATTTCAGTTGTAATGGCGGTTTGGCGCGCCTTGTTGTATTCCAAAGTAAGAGCCGCCATCAAAGATTCCGCATTGTCGCTTGCTCCCTTCATCGCCACCATTCTTGCGCTTTGCTCCGAAGCCTTTGCGTCGAGCGCCATATGGTAGACAATGTTTTTTATGTAGTAGAGCGGCAATTCGTACATAAGCTCGCCCAAAGACGGCTCAAACTGGATTTCCCTTGCATCCGTCTTTCTATCCGCCAAATCCGCCTTGTACTTTACGCGCATTCTGTCGATGAAGTTATCCAAGTCGTCAATGGGAACTATTTTCACAAGCTCCGGCTCCTGCTTAATCGTGTTTATGAACGCAGGATAGAGAACTTCGATTGTGCCAACGCGGTTTTCCCTGTATTCGGAAAGCGCAAGCTCCACAATCGGGCGTATTTCAGAGAACGAGATATTGTCCGATATTTTGAACTGAGCCAGAAGCTTGCGGCCCGTCGCGCTTATAAACCTTGCCGCCTTTGCGCCTACTGCTATAAATTCGCAGTCGCCTTCAAGAGCCGATATGCGCTTAAACAAATTGGCGTTCAAAACCCCGCACAAGCCTTTGTCGGTTGAAAAAACTATTATCAAACGGCGGTTTTGAGTTTTTCTGACGCCGAAAAGCTCCTTAAATTTCGCCGTCAAGTGCGGATCCAAAATATCTATCAAATCCATTAGCAGCAAGGTGTATTCCCTGCCCGACGCCGCGCGCATCTGCGCCTTTTTCATTTTTGAAGCCGCAACGAGCTGCATTGCGCGGGTTATCTGCCCCGTGCTTTTAACAGCCTTTATTCGGCTTCTGATTTCGCGCATTCCCTTCACGTTTCAAGCTCCGCTTAGTTAAAAGATTTTCTCCATTCGGCGCACGCTTCGCCAAGCTTAGATTTCAATTCGTCGCTCAGAGTCTTGTTTGCGACGACTTCCTCCAAAAGCCCCGCGAATCTCGCCTCAAAATAGCTTTTGAAGCTCGATACCGCGTCTATGATTTTCTTTACGGCGATATCGTCCAAGAAATTGTTTTGGTAGGCGTAAAGAATTGCGATTTCCATTCCCAAAGAAAGCGGGGAATTGTTGTTCTGCTTTAAAAGCTCCACGAGCCTGTCGCCCCTGCCGATGATTTCCTTTGTGCGCGCGTCCAAATCGGAACCGAATTGGGCAAACGCCGCCAATTCCTTGTACTGCGAATATTCGCCCTTCAAGGTTGAAGAAACCTGCTTCAATGCTTTAAGCTGCGCGGCGGAACCCACGCGCGAAACCGACACGCCGACCGCAATAGCGGGGCGGACGCCTTGATTGAACAAGTCCGTTTCAAGGAAAATCTGTCCGTCGGTGATTGAAATTACGTTGGTGGGTATGTATGCCGAAATATCGCCCGCCTGCGTTTCGATTATCGGAAGGGCAGTGAGAGAGCCGCCGCCGTTTTCCTTGTTCAGGCGCGCCGCGCGTTCGAGAAGGCGCGAATGCAGATAAAAAACGTCGCCGGGATACGCCTCGCGACCCGACGGACGCTTCAGGATTAGAGAAATCTGCCTGTACGCCGCCGCATGCTTTGAAAGGTCGTCATAGACGATTAAGGCGTCCATTCCGTTTTCCATGAACCATTCGCCCATTGCGCAGCCCGCATAGGGCGCGATGTAAAGGTTTGAAGCGTTTTCCGCCGCCGAAGCCGCAACCACGATTGTGTATTTTAACGCGTTCTTTTCTTCCAACAGCTGAATGGTGCGCGCAATTTTTGAATTTTTCTGCCCGATTGCGACATAAATTGAATAGACCGGTCTGAAATCGGGCTTATCCTTGCCCTCTTCATTCAAGCGCGCCTGGTTTATTATGGCGTCTATCGCGACGGAAGTCTTGCCCGTTCCCCTATCGCCGATTATAAGTTCGCGCTGCCCCCTGCCGATGGGAATCATTGAATCCACCGCCAAAATGCCTGTTTGCAAGGGCTGGTCAACGCTCTTTCGCGGCAGAATGCCGGGAGCTATTTTTTCAACGGGATAGGTTGCGGCGCTTTCGATTGCGCCCTTTCCGTCGAGGGGATTTCCCAAGACATCGACCACCCTGCCAAGAAGCCCCATACCTACGGGAACGCTCAGCAATTTGCCCGTTGTCTGCGCCGTCTGCCCCTCTTTTATGTGCGATACATCGCCCATAAGGACGCACGACACTTCGTCCTCGCCCAAGTTCAGCGCGATGCCGTAAACGCCGCCCTCAAATGCAATCATTTCGTTATACATCGCCTCGCGCAAGCCGCTAACTCTCGCAACGCCGTCGGCTACTGAAATAATCGTGCCTATGTTGCTTTTTTTGGAGTCGTTTTCAATGCGCTTTATGTGCGCTTCAATGTCTTTTAGTATCTCGTTCATTTGGCTTCTGTTTAAAGTTTATGCACCCAAAGACTTTGCAAGGTCTTCAAGCTTCATTTTAAGGGAATTTTCATAGACGGTGTCGCCCACCGTGATTTTCAGCCCAGCTATCAGATTTTCGTTTTCGATGAATTCGGGAACGGATTTTGGATTTTTTGAAAGAATAAAAGCCTTGATTTTGTTTCTTGCGCCATCGTCAAGCCCGCCCGCAAATTCGACAAATGCCCTGTCCGCCTCAATCCTCACGCCCATGCGCCTTTTGTATTCGCGCAAAAGCTTCATTTTGTTCGCTTCGGGAATTTCAGTTTCGATGAACTCCAAAACGGCGTTTACCCTTTCCAAAGATATGCGCCCTTCGGAATCTTCCGAAAGCGAAACCAAGCAAGCTGCCAAATCCCTTACAGTCATCTACGCTTCCAATTTTTCAGCCGATTTTTTGGCAATTCTCGATTTTGCCTCCGCGTCAAGCTCCTCTTTTAGGACGCTTTCGGCAGTCTTTACAACCAGCGCGGAAAGCTCTGCCTTCAACTCCGACTTCATCTTTTCGCGCTCCGAAGCGATTTCGCCCTTCGCCTTTTCGAGTGCTTCAAGTGATTTTAACGAGGCTTCCGCCCCCGCCTTTTCGAGCATTGCCTTCGCGTCGCTTTTGGTTTTTGCAATGATTTCGGAAGCTTCCTGCGCCGCAGCCGCAATCTTTTGCGAACACTGCCTCTCGCATTCAAGCAGGCGTTTTTGGGCTTCTTTAGCGTCTTCAACCCCCTGTTCGATTTCCCTTTGGCGGGCGTCCGCCGTTTTCATTACAGGCTTAAAGACGAATTTGTAAAGGATTGCCGCCAATATCACAAACATCAGCCCTTGGGACACTAAAATATCCCATTCCACCCCGAATTGGGAGAGGAACGACAAAGGGCTGTCGCCGCCCGCTGCAAATACCGCGTTCATAAAATACGCTTATTACTTTGCAAGGAATATTGCGTAAAATACGATAGCTTCAGCCATCGCCATTGCAAGAATGCCGAAAATCATTATGTTTGTAAAAGCTCCCGGATTGCGACCGACGGCTTCCGCGCCCTTTGCGCCGATAAAGCCTACGCCCAAAGCCGCGCCCAGGCAGGCTATCGCAACGTGTATGTTGCCCGTTACACCGCTATTTACAACTTCCGCCAATAATTCTGTCATTTTTTTACCTTTCGTGATGTTAAATGTTTAATGTTTTTATTTCTCGCTCAAAGTCTGCTCCAGCGCCTCCGAATGTTCAAGCTTCAAAGTTTCCCCGCTCGGACGGGCATCGTGGTCTTCGCCATGGTTTGTGATTAGCCCGA
>JAGBWO010000134.1 GCA_017629765.1 Opitutales bacterium
CTTGAAACAATGGAAAAAAGCCTTTCCATGAACAAATCCGACGTGTAGTTGGCAGTTTCCAAAAGATAAAGCTGAAGCATTGTTTTATGTATGAGCATGTAAACGCGCTTTTCATAGCCTTTTGGCGCGCAACCGTTGCCCTGATGCCCCATTATCTTTCCGCTATGGAAACTGTTGCGCACAAACTGGTCGCTTCTGCCTATTATTTCGCCGACTTCCTTAGGGCTGAACCATTCCTGCTTTGTGGGAAACAGATATTCAAACTCTTCAAACTTTCTTTCTTTTTCGCTCTTCATTTTTAGATTAGTTTATCATTTTTTAATAAAAACTATTAATATGGGATAATAATTTATTAAATATGTCAAGATAAAAAAGAAATAAAAAAGGCGCATTGTAAAAATGCGCCTTGAAAAATCGAAAAATCTTTCGGATTAAATAGCGTCCGAAAACGACACTTGCTTTATGCCCGCCTTTGCGCAAGCGCTCAATACAAACATGGAAGCCTGGTGCGGAGCGTCGCCGTCGGGAATGATTGTTACAACAGTCATTCTGCCGCCGCCGTCATTTGCCTTCTTTAAGCGAGTCAAAGTCGTCGCAAGCGAAGTAAACTCATGCGGAGGAGTTTTATTTTCGGTCTGCCCTTTCAAAATCGGAGCGTCTTCAATGTAAGAACCGTTCAAAAAAATGCTGCCGTCAGGCTTTATTAAAACAACCTGTTCGCTCGGCAAAGACGTCGGCTCGGTAGGCTCTGTTTGAACCGGCAACTGGACGGTCATATCCGCTTCCTGCTGTATGGGCAAATACATAAAGTAAATGAGCAGCAAGAAGATGATGTCAATCATCGAAGTCAAACTGAAACTGTCGTTGTCGAGCGCTAATCCTTTTTTCTTTTTTCTTGCCATACTACTACTGCTGCTCCACACCAAATATTATGTTAAATATGCCGACATTGGCGCACCTCTTCATAATTTCACTTACAAAGCGGTAATGGGTTGCTTCGTCAGCGCGCAAATAAACGCCCTTGAAATCGGGATTTGCAACGCGCGCCGCCAAAGCGTTCTCTATTTCATCCAAATTTGAAGGACGCGCACCCAAGAAGTAATTTCCTTCTTTATCTATGGATATAAACTGCCTGTCGCGGCTGTCTTCGGGAACTTTTGATTCCGCCGCAATCGGCATTTGGACTTTTACAAGCTCCGCCGAAGCGAAACTTGTAACCGTCATAAAGAAGGCAATCAACAGGAACACAACGTCAATCATTGACGTCAGCTCAAATGCCGTATCTTCATCTTGTTGTGCCCTAACTTTCATTTTACAAACTTAAAATTGCCGTTTAAAAGTTATTTCTTCGCGGGAGCTTCAGCCGCGTCCAAACCCAAATCCTGAGGACCGTACTTTGACGACATCTTAAAAACATACAAAAGATCGCCGACAACAGAGCTTAGACCAGAAACAACTTTGCCGTACTGGTTTTTGAAAATGAAGTAGCCCAACATTGCGGGGATACCGACTATCATACCCGCAGCCGTTGTAATAAGAGCTTCGGAAATGTTGTCGGCAAGCTTTTGGGCTGAACCCGCGCCTTCTGCCGCAATCGTGTTAAACGCCTTAACCATGCCCGTAACCGTTCCGAAAAGACCCAACATCGGGGATATCGACGCGATAAGAGCCAAATAATTTACCATGACGTAAGGAGACGCCATTTCCTGCATGGAAGATTCTTCCATGGCAACTTCGATGGCTTCCCAATCGATTTCCTTGTCGTTTACGCGCGAAAGACCTGCGCCCAAAATATTTGTAAGCGGAGTGGGATGTTTTTCGCAGTATTCGATTGCGCCGTCGATATTCTTGTCGTTCAAAAGCTTCTTCAATTCATTTACATCGGCGGGAACGGCAAACTTCTTGGAGCGTATGGAAATTGAATTTACGATAACCAAAGATATGCACGCAATCGCGCACAAGCCCAAGGGATACATGGTCATGCCACCGGCCTTCCACATATCCATAAGGGATTTGCCCGCAATTTTTTCGGGTTCGCCGGGCTTTTTCTTGGCGGCGTCGGCAGCCGTTTGATTTGCCGCTTCCGGAGCGGGAGCAGCTTCCTGCGCATATGCAATGCCAAAGCCAAAAGCCGAAACTGCGGCTATAGCCAATACCTTTAATAACTTACTTTTCATTTATTTAATTGGGATTGTTAATGTTTATTATAGAAAATGAATAAAAATCCGCCCGCGCAATAACAGGCGTCTTTGTTTAGAATTAAATATTGTACTTTTGCATATTTTTTGCAAGCGATTTTTTTATCTTTTTTCGCCAACGCGTTTTTTGCGCAAAAGAAAGCGGCATAAAAGCCTAAATATTTTCAAGTTTTTTACGCTCGGCAACCAGCGCAAGCTGCCCGCATGCCGCCTCTATGTCCGAACCCTTTTCTTTGCGCAGCGTGCATGAAACTCCTTTTGACTTCAAGGCGTTAAAGAACGCCTTGCGCCTGTCAAGCCCCGGTCTTTTCCAATCAAGCCCCTCGACTTTGTTGTATGGAATCAAATTAACATGGGCGCGAAGGGAGTTTGCGATGCCGGAAAGCAGTTTTGCGTCTGAAAAATTGTCGTTTACCTTGTCTATTAAAATATATTCCAAAGTAATCATCCTTCCGTTCGACTTTGCAAACGCCTTTGCGGCGGGCAGAAGGGCTTCCAGCGGAAAACGCTTGTTTACGGGCATAATCTTTTCCCTGACCTCGTTTGAAGCCCCATGCAGGCTTATCGCGAGCCTGAACGGGAATTTCATATCGGCAAGCTCTTTGAATTTGTCGGCAATTCCGCAGGTCGAAAGGGTTATGCGGCGCGCGCCGAATCCGAAACGGTCTTTTATTATATATAGAGCCTTTACAACATTTGCAAAATTCGCCAAAGGCTCGCCCATGCCCATTACGACAATGTTTTCAAATTCGAACTCCCCGTTTCGCGCAAACGGCAGAAGCTGCGATATAATCTCGGAAGAGTCGAGGTTTCTCTTAAATCCGCGCATAGTGGAAGCGCAAAACCGGCACCCTTGGGCGCAGCCCACCTGCGTGCTTATGCACAAAGTTTTGCGGAATTCGTCCCCCTCCCCTTCGGGCGCTTCCAAAAGCACGCTCTCTATAAAATATCCGTCCGAAAGCTCAAAGAGGTATTTGCCCGTATCGTCCGAAGACGTGCGCTTGCGAAGCGGCAAGGCTGTTTTTATCTCAAAATTATCCGCCAAATACTTGCGCAAATCCGCAGGGAGGCTTGTTATTTCGGAAAAATCGAAAATCTTTTTCTTGTAAACGCCCTCCCAAACCTGTTTTGCCCTGAAAGCGCGAAAGCCCGCCGAAGCCAAAACTTCGGCAAGCTCGTCAAATTCAAGCAAAAAGAACCCGCGCTTCATGCTAAAAACGCTCGCTTGAAGACGGGCGCCACACGTCGCGGTTTTCCGCCTTGTTTTGGGACTTGACGCGCTCGACATAATTTTCGACCGATTTCGTCTTTCCCGAAACCACGCTTCCTATCGGAGTATTGCGGGCGTCCTCCTCGACGCCTTCGCAGGAAGCCAAAAACAATGCCGCAACCAGAATAAAAAACCTGCCCATAACCTTATATTACAATTCTTGAAGAGTACGACCACCTGAATTCGGATTTTCCGTCGGAGCCAATAAAGCGTATTTTCTCAAACTTCATATTTACGGAGCCGACTTTTACAGTCGTCGACCTGCCCTCAAATTCGGAGGGAGAAGGAAGCTTTCCGGAGACTTCGTTTAACTTTTTAAGAGAAACAAGCGCGCGGCGTACTTCGTCGCTTTTATGCCCGCCGCTTTCCAAATTCGCGTCCATAATTCTACCTTTGAGTTTTAGATTTCATTTTCTTTCTGCGCAAGGCAAGCTCGCGCATATCGACGGCAATGTCGTCGGTTTCAAAAATTTCGGACCCCAGCAGATGCTCGAAAATATCCTCAAGAGTCACAACCCCAGTGAGAGAGCCGTATTCGTCAACGACAATCCCCAAGTGCTGGTGCTTTTTTATAAGCTGGCGAAGGACGCTCAAAGAGCTTCCGTTTTCCGGCACAAAGGCGACTTCCTTTACAAATTCCCCGACCTTCCGCGAATATTCGTCGTTTGCCTTTGCAAGAAGAAGGTCGCGCCTGCGCACAACGCCCACGATGTTGTCTATCGTTTCACGATACACGGGCATGCGGGCAAAGGGAACCGCCTTTCCGCTCGACAAAACTTCCGCCACAGTTTGGGATTCCTCCAGAGCCGCTATGACGGTTCTCGGCGTCATTATTTCCGAAATATATGTATCGTCGAGAGTGAGAGTGTTGGAGATAAGCTCTTTTTCCTGAATTGAAAGGAAGCCGTCTTTCGCGCCCTTTTCGGCAAGCAGCTTGATTTCGTCGTCGCTTGAATTGTTGACCTGCTTTCCGCGCGTAATCATGGAAAGCAGCTTGCTCATAAAAATTGAAAACGGGTACATCGAAACCCTGACCCAGTAGAGCGGATATATGAAATAAGGCTGCAACGACGCGCGGTAGTAAACGCCTATGTTTTTCGGGAATATTTCAGAAAAAGTCAAAATCGCGATAGTCATCAAGGCGGGAAAGGCGTATTTTGAATAAATGTCGGACTGAAAATACTTCGACAAGTGCGTCGCAAACAAAATACCCGCGAGAGTGGCGCCGAAAGTGTTTGCGATTGTGTTCAGCGAAAGGATTGCGGAACTCGTGCGGTCTATCTGCCTCACGAACAAATCCAAAAGCTCCCCCCTCCTTTTTGAAACTTTTTTAAGCTGTTCGATTTCGGAAGGCTTCGTGCTTAAAACCATAGCCTCCAAAAGCGAGCAGAAAGCGGACACCGCCAAAGTGAAAAAAACTGTCAATATGAAATATATCATTTATAAAAGGATACTTTGCATTTTCCCGAAAAATTCCGCAACAAAATTTTTAGAGGATTCAATAAAAGACCTTTTCCAAGAACAGCCCGCATGCGGGAGCGGTTTGGAAGGCGTTGGTGCGCTTTTTCCCGTCCAAAATGCGCTCTATGTCCGACTTTGACAGCTTTCCAAGCCCGACATCCACCATCGCCCCCGTGATGATGCGCACCATTTTGTAAAGATACCCGCTTCCCTCCGTCAAAAGCCTTATTTCGCTTCCCTTTTTCGAAATTTTCAAAACGCGCAGGTTTTTTACAGGATTATCCTCCTCATGCCCCCTGTTTGCCGAAAACGCAGTAAAATCATGCTCTCCAAGCAAAGCCTCCGCCGCCTCGTTCATCCTTTCGACGTCGAGCCTGCGCCTTTGCATAGACCAAAAGTAGCGGGATTTGTAAGGAGGCGCATAGCCCTCGAAAATATTATAGGCATAACGCTTGCCCTTTGCGGAGTACCTTGCGTGGAAGTCGCCTTTGGCAACGGATACTTTGAATATCTGTATTCCCGCGGGAAGCCCCGAACGCAAAGCCGCCTGCAAGTTTTCAGCGGAGTGCGCCCATTCGGCGTCGAAATGAAACACCTGCGCCTTTGCATGCACGCC
>JAGBWO010000135.1 GCA_017629765.1 Opitutales bacterium
GACTACAGCATGCAGACCCACCATTTGCCTCTTTGAGGGCGGCACGTCTTTTTGCAGAAAATCGGCATACGACTTTACCTGATTTTCAATAAGGTTGGGAAGGGGTATGATTTCCCTCAATTTTCCAAAGTTCTTTCGCTCAGACATATTTTTATTTAGTTTGTTTTTTTAAAGGGAGCGACAGCCCAAACTTGCAGCCGCCGGCCCTATTTTTATAAACGGAAAAAACGGACAGCAAAGCCCCCCTGTTTTCAGGGGCTTTGCTTTCCGTGCAAATAAATTGAAGATTGTTGGCCAAAGGTTTACTTAATCTTAACAGTAGCGCCGGCGTCCTTCAACTTCTTTTCAATTTCGGCTGCTTCTTCCTTGGAAACGCCTTCCTTGATTGTCTTCGGCGTGCCTTCTACGGCTTCCTTGGCTTCTTTCAAGCCCAAGCCCGTGATTTCGCGAACAGCCTTAATAACGTTGATCTTGTTTGCGCCGGCGTTTTCCAAAACAACGTCAAACGATGTTTGTTCTTCAGCCGCAGCAGCAGGACCCGCAACAGCAACAGCTGCAACGGGAGCGGATGCCGTAACGCCCCATTTTTCTTCAAGCTCTTTTACGAGAGCCGCTGCTTCCAAAACGGTCAAGCCGCTGAGGAATTCGATAACTTCTTCTTTTGATACTGCCATGATATTTTTCTCCTTGAACGGTTAGCGCCGGATTTCCCGACATTTAAGAGGTTTTGCCCTCCTAACCTTGTTCCTTGTTGATGTTTTGCGCTTTGCCGAACGCATGGAACGAACGGCAAAGCAAAATTTATTTTTAAGCCTCTTCCTTTTCGCTCTTTGCCTTCAAGACATTCAAAATGCCCTGAGCGGAAGCAATGAGGAACAAGCTGAGCATCTGGGCGCGCATACCCGCCAAATTCGGGAGCTTGCTGAGCGCTTCGATTTCGTCCTTGCTTAACAATTTCTTGTCCATCACCGCGATTTTCACGTCTGAACGGTCGCGGGTTTTCAAGAAATCTACAATGGCCTTCGCAACTTCTGTTACGGCGTCGCCGCCGCTTATGATTGCCGTAGGTCCTTCCAACACTTCAGAAAGGTCGGGCAATTCGCGTTCCTTTGCCGCAATGTTCAAAATAGAATTCTTTACGACGTGGTATTCGGCTCCGCAAGCCCTCAAAGATGCTCTGAGTTCAGCCGCGTCGGATACCGTAACGCCTGTGAAATTCATCAAGAATACGAAGTCAGAAGCAGACAAACGCGCGATTGCTTCGTCAACGAGATACTGTTTTTCCGGTCTCATGATTTTTATCTCTCCTTATTCGCCAACTTCCGAAAGCGCAACTTTTACAGCCGGGCTCATTGTAGAGCTCAAAGTTACGGACTTTACGAATTTACCTTTAATTGCTTCGGGCTTTGCCGCAATCAAGCTCTGCAAAGCAGCCTTGGCGTTTTCCAAAAGCTTTTCAGCAGAAAAACTGCGCTTGCCGATTACGATGGAAAGATTTGCTGTTTTATCCATCTTGTATTCTACGCGACCCGCCTTAACTTCCTGAATTGCGTTTGCAACGTCGTCGGTCACAGTGCCGCTCTTGGGATTCGGCATCAAGCCTCTCGGACCCAAAACGCGCGCTGCCCTGCGGACTTCCTTCATTGCGGACGTTGTTGCTATTGCAACGTCGAAATCAATCCAGCCGCCTTCAATTTTCTTCAGCATGTCTTCAAGACCCGCAAAATCCGCGCCTGCTGCCAAAGCAGCGTCGGCATTTTCCGTAAACACCAAAACGCGCACTTTTTTGCCGCTGCCGTTTGGCAAACGAACCGTGCCGCGAACCATCTGGTTGCTCTGTTTCGGATCCACGACGAGTTTAAACGACAATTCGACTGTTTCGTCGAACTTCGCCTTCTGCATACCTTCAAGCGCCTTTACTGCGTCTTCCAACGACTTGGCTTCAGCCCCGCCGTTCTTCGCCGCGCTTGCATATCTTTTACTTCTTTTAACCATGACTTTTTGTCTCCTGCTTTTTTGCAGTGCGGTTTTTATTTTTACGCCCCAAAGCCCTCCTCTGAGGCAATCCCCTTTCGGGGATTTTAAATTTATCGCAAAAGGCGCTTAAATTGAGTTCAACCTACACGCCCGAGCCGGATTAATCGACAACTTCAATGCCCATTGAACGCGCAGTGCCTGCAATGATGCGGGCTGCCGCGGCTTCGTCGATGGCATTGACGTCCTTTTGCTTAATTTTCACGATTTCGGCGATTTGAGCCTTTGTAACTTTGCCGACCTTGTCGACATTCGGCTTCGCGCTCGCCGTCTGGATGCCTGCCGCTTTCTTCAAGAGAACGGAAGCTGGGGGCGATTTCAAAATGAATGTGAAAGACTTGTCTTGATAAACAGTGATAACAACGGGCAAAATCATGCCGTTTTGGTCTTTTGTGCGAGCATTAAACTCTTTGCAAAAGCCCATGATGTTAACACCAGCCGCGCCCAACGCAGGGCCTACCGGAGGAGCAGGATTGGCAGCGCCCGCAGGAAGCTGCAACTTAATCTGCTTTACTATTTTCTTAGCCATTTTATTTTTTCCTGTTTAATTATTTACACGATTTTGAGGCAATCGATGTGCGTAATAAATTCTATTCTTCCAACTTTGCCGCCTGATTGAATTCGAGTTCGACCGGAGTGAAACGCCCGAATATCGAAACGCTCGCTTTCAACTTGCCCTTTTCGGCGTCGACTTCTTCCACAACGCCTGTCAAATTCAAGAACGGGCCGTCGGTAATCTTAATGTGTTCGCCAATATTGAAATCAACTTTCGGGCGGACAGCGCCTTTGGCTTTTTCAATTTGCGCGAAAATTTCGTCAACTTCTTTTTGACGCAAAGAAATGGGCCTCGGACCGCGCGCGCTTTCGCCGCCCATAAAATCAATAACGCCGTTTGCGCGCTTTACAAAATAATAGCCCTGCTCCAAAAGCTCGTCGTCATCGTCATAAAGCTTCATTTTAACGAAAATATAACCGGGATAGAGCTTGCGTTCGCGCTGCGTTTTCTTGCCGTTCTTAATTTCAGATACGGTTTCAGTCGGCATTAAAATGTCGTCTTTTGAAAGAAGCCCGCCCATGTCTTCAAGGTCGATGAGCATCTTCAAAGACTCCACCGCCTTGTTTTCCATATTGGAGCGGACTTGCACCGTGTACCATTTTTTTCCGTCGTCAGACATTTTGAAAACCCTTCAAATTATTTGCCGTTAACCAATGCGGTACACATATCCACTACATTGTAAACAGAGAAGTCAGCAAGAGCGATAAATGCGCCCAAAAGCAGAATCGCGACAAACACGACGAGCATCGAAGACCTGATTTCCGAAGCGTTCGGCCAGTTGGCCTTTTTCAATTCCGCAACTGTCTCCTTATAAAATTGTCTTACTCTTGAAAATGGATTTGCCATAAATTTTTATGCTGACTGTTTTTTTTGAAATTGGCAGGGACGGAGGGACTCGAACCCCCAACACGCGGTTTTGGAGACCGCTGCTCTACCAATTGAACTACGTCCCTATACCAAAAAAATTAAAAGAACAAAAAATTCAATGCCTAAGCCGCGTCAAGCGGCTTTGGCATAAAATTCAATATCGCGCTTATGCGATAACTTCGCTGATACGACCCGCACCGATTGTGCGACCGCCTTCGCGGATAGCAAAACGCTGGCCGGCTTCCATAGCAATCGGCTTCTGGAGCTCGATTTCGATGGAGATGTTGTCGCCCGGCATAACCATTTCAACACCGGCAGGAAGCGTGCAAGTACCCGTAACGTCAGCCGTGCCGAAGTAGAACTGCGGACGGTAGTTCGTGAAGAACGGAGTATGGCGGCCGCCTTCGTCCTTGGTGAGAACGTAAATTTCAGCCTTAGCCTTGGTGTGCGGATGAATTGTACCCGGCTTTGCGATAACATGACCGCGCTGAACCTGGTCTTTTTCAATACCACGGAGCAACAAACCAACATTGTCGCCCGCCTGACCCTGATCGAGGAGCTTGCGGAACATTTCAACGCCTGTGATGGTGGTTTTCATTGTTTCGCCCAAGCCAACGATTTCAACTTCGTCGCCAACCTTTACGATACCGCGTTCGATACGGCCGGTTGCAACAGTGCCGCGACCGGTGATCGAGAACACGTCTTCAACGCTCATCATGAAAGGCTTGTCAATCGGGCGTTCAGGTTCGGGAATTTCAGAGTCGATTGCGTCCATCAACTGGTCGATGCTCTTTACGCCGAATTCGACGCCTTCGAGAGCCTGAGTTGCCGAACCGCGAACGATTACAGCATTGTCGCCGTCGTACTGGTACTTGTTGAGGAGGTCGCGAACTTCCATTTCAACGAGTTCCAAAAGTTCGGGGTCGTCGAGCAAGTCGCACTTGTTCAAGAATACAACAATTTTGGGAACGCCGACCTGACGAGCCAAAAGGATGTGTTCGCGAGTCTGGGGCATCGGGCCGTCAGCTGCGGAAACAACGAGGATTGCGCCGTCCATCTGTGCAGCGCCGGTAATCATGTTCTTAACGAAGTCAGCGTGACCCGGGCAGTCAACGTGCGCATAGTGGCGTTTTTCTGTTTCGTATTCAACGTGTGCAACTGCGATAGTAACTGTCTTAGTTGCGTCACGAACTGTACCGCCCTTAGCGATGTCCTGATAAGACTTGATTTGAGCCAAACCCTTCTTCGACTGAACGGAGAGGATAGCTGTTGTGAGTGTTGTTTTACCATGGTCGATGTGGCCGATTGTACCAACATTAACGTGTGGCTTTGTTCTTACGAATGATTCTTTCGACATGTTTTTTCTTTTTTAGGTTGTTTATTTATGTAATCAAATGGAGCCCTAGAGCGGACTTGAACCGCCGACCCCGTCCTTACCAAGGAC